>JAFAIY010000044.1 GCA_019236485.1 Comamonas sp.
GTGCTCCAGCACATCGGCGGCGATCCACTGCACGCCCGCAGCCCTCTCGCCCAGCCGCTGCGCCGCGACTTCGAGCGCCTTGGCCGAGATGTCCAGCGCCGTGAGCTGGCGATAGCCTGCCTCGAGCAGGTCGTCGACCAGCGTGGCCTCGCCGCCGCCGATGTCGACGATGGCCGCCTGTGTGCCCAACTGGGTGGCCTGGATGTACTGCAGCGAGGCATCCAGGTGCGGTGCATACCAGCTGACGGCATCGGCCGCCTTGGTGGCGTAGACCTGTTCCCAGTGCTGTTTGGTTTGCATGGCCGCTCTCCTCATGACAGCCGGGGACGGCCCAGCACGTTCAGTGGAATCTTCAGATAGGAAACACCATCGTCCTCGGGCGGTGGCAGCTGGCCCGCACGGACGTTGACCTGCAGCGAGGGCAGGATCAGGGTCGGGGCTTCCAGCGTGGCGTCCCGGGCCTGGCGCATGGCAACGAACTCCGGCTCCGAAATACCGTCGCGCACATGGATATTGGCCGCAAGCTGCGCGGCCACCGTGGTTTCCCACTGCGGCTCGCGCGTCGCGGGCGGGTAGTCGTGGCAGACGAACATGCGCGTTTGCGGCGGCAGCTCCAGAATGCGGCGCACCGAGCGGTATAGCGTGCGCGCATCGCCGCCGGGGAAGTCGGCGCGCGCCGAGCCCACGTCGGGCATGAACAAGGTGTCGCCCACAAAGACCGCGCCGTCCACCACATAGGCCATGTCGGCCGGCGTGTGGCCGGGCACGAGCAAGGCCTGGACCGGGATCTCGCCGAGCATGAAGATCTCGCCGTCCTTGAACAGATGGTCGAACTGGCTGCCGTCGGGCAGAAAGCTGCGCTCCAGGTTGTAGAGCTTTTTAAACACGGCCTGCACCGCGCGGATGTTCTCGCCGATCGCGATGCGCCCGCCGGTCTGCTGCTGTATGTAGCGGGCGCTGGACAGGTGGTCGGCATGGGCGTGAGTCTCCAGAATCCATTGCACCGTCAGGCCTTGTTCGCGTACATAGGCCAGCAGCCGGTCTGCGGAATGGGTCGAGGTGCGCCCCGAGCGCATATCGAAGTCCAGCACCGGGTCGATGACGGCGGCCTGCCTGCTGGCGTTGTCATGCACCACATAGCTCACGGTCCAGGTGGCTGGATCGAAAAAAGCCTGGATGGTGGTTTGCATGGCGGTCTCCTGAAGTGGCTAGAGATTCAATCTGTTGACTAATATTATATAAATATATAGAATATGTCAATATTAAGTCAACTGCACGACTCCATGCGTGGGAGTCGCACGGGCTTATGCGGGCCGGCCCGCTGCTGCGGCCAGCTCTTTATGACATCTTCTGTCCCGAAAGGTAAACCACCATGACCATAGACTGGAATGCTTTTACGCCCTGGGCGGCTCTGGCCGGAGGGGCTCTCATCGGGCTGGGCGCCGCCATATTCGTGCTGCTGGGCGGGCGCGTCGCCGGCATCAGCGGCGTGCTGGGCGGCCTGCTCAAGCCGGTTCGAGGCGATATCGCCTGGCGCCTGGCTTTTCTGGGCGGTCTGATTGCTGCCCCGGTGCTGCTGTCCGGCGGGCAGGTGCAGGCCCACATCGATGCCGATTGGAGCGCGCTGATCGTCGCGGGCCTGCTGGTCGGCATAGGCACACGCTACGGCTCGGGCTGCACCAGCGGTCACGGCGTCTGCGGTCTGTCGCGCCTGTCGCCGCGCTCGCTGGTGGCCACGCTGTCCTTTATGGCCGCGGGCTTTGCCACCGTCTACGTCATCCGCCATCTCGTGGCTTGAGGAGATTCATATGCAGGTATTGATTGCATTGCTGTCGGGACTGGTGTTCGGCTTCGGCCTGCTGGTTTCGGGCATGGCCAATCCGGCCAAGGTGCTGGGCTTTCTGGATCTGGCTGGCGACTGGGACCCTTCGTTGGCGCTGGTCATGGCTGGCGCCATTGCGATAGGGCTGGTCGCGTTCACCGTGGCGCGTCGGCGCACGGTGTCGCTGCTGGGGCTGGACATGAAGCTGCCTTCGGCCACCCATATCGACCGGCGCCTGGTCGGCGGCAGCCTGTTGTTCGGCATGGGCTGGGGGCTGGTCGGCATCTGCCCGGGGCCGGCTCTGGTGGCTTTGGGAACTGGCCAGGTCAAGGCCCTGGTCTTTGTGCTGGCGATGCTGGCCGGCATGGGGGTCTTCGAGCTGCTCGAGCGCCGCCGCTCTGCTCGGGCGCTGGGGGCTAAGGCGGGCGGCCATGTTTGATGCCTGGTCTGCGGCCGGGATCACGCTGGCCATAGTCGCGGTCTATGAGTTGCTGCTGGCGCAGCGCCGGTGGCCGCGCAGCCTGGCCAGAACCGTGCATGCAGCGTTGCGCGAAGACTGGTTTGCCGCAGTGTCCCAGCACAGGGGCTCGGAGATTCTGGCGGTGCAGACCCTGCGCAACTCGCTGATGTCGGCCACGATGACGGCCTCTACCGCCATGCTGGCCCTGATGGGGGCGTTGACGCTCACGGCCTCGTCCTTCCATGCTTCGTTCGGTGCGGCCGATGCGGCCTGGCCAGACTTCACGCCGCGGCTGGTGATGGAAATCGTGATGCTGGGGCTGTTGTTTGCCTCGCTCATAGCCTGCACCATGGCGGTGCGCTATTACAACCATGCAGGCTTCGTGGGCGGCATGCCGGTCGAATCCGCGGCACGCCAGGCCTGGACCGCGGCCGGTACAGCCTATGTGCGCAAGGCGGGGCTGCTCTACAGCTGGGGCCTGCGCCAGTTGCTGCTGGTCGTGCCTGCCGTGGCCTTTATCCTGCATCCTCTGGCCGGAGTGGGCACGGCGATGGCGGCCGTGATCGCGCTGGCGCAGTTCGACCGCTTTCAGCCGGCCGACGAGACGGCTGTAGCCTAGGGGACTATCGGGTGTTCTATCCAGGCCTAGTTCTGGACCTTGAGCCTGATGCTTGCCACATTCCAGCCCTTGCTGCGCAGATGTGCGGCCATGGCCGGCAGCAGCTGGCGCACCTTGGCCGCGGCCGCATTGTTCTTGACCAGCAGGCACCAGCTGTCGCCCTCGATGGGGCCGGCCTGCAGGCTGGCGCGCAGCATGGGCGGGATCAGTGGCTGGACCGCCGCAAGACGCTTGCTCGAGTCGCGCGTGAGCTCGGCCAGGCGCGCCAGCGTGGGCGAGGTTTGTACCGCTGCGATCGCGGTGATGGCCTGGTGGCGGCGGGTGGTGCTCATCGGTGGCAGGGAAGTAGGGCGCAACTGGTATTAGTTTCTCCCAGAGTGCATGGCGATGTGCGGGACCGGGCTTTGGCGCAGCGCAAAAACGGCGAAAAACCAAGGACAGCCTGGGCGGTTAGAATCATTTTTTGGTCCGTGTTTCAGTTTTTGGCATCTCAGGCAAGCTTCATCGTGTGGTGATGCTCTTGATTGCGACTGGGACGGCCCCATCTGCAGACCAACAATCAAGGGATTCCGGGCATCATGCTCCGCGCCTGTGGCGCGAGGGCAGGATGTCTTTGTACGCATGGCCACCAATTTCCTCACCAAACTGTTCGGCAGCCGCAATGACCGGCTGCTCAAGCAATACCGCAAGACAGTCGCTCGCATCAATGCGATGGAGGCTGAGTACGAAAAGCTCAGCGATGAGGCATTGCGCGCCAAGACCCAGGAGTTCAAGGAGCGCGTGGCCAAGGGCGAGTCGCTGGACGATCTGCTGCCCGAGGCCTTTGCCGTCGTGCGCGAAGGCTCCAAGCGCGTCATGAAGATGCGCCACTTCGACGTGCAGATGCTGGGCGCGATGGCCTTGCACTACGGCAAGATTGCCGAAATGCGCACCGGCGAAGGCAAGACGCTGACCGCCACTCTGCCCGTGTACCTCAACGCCCTGTCGGGCGAGGGCGTGCATGTGGTGACCGTGAACGACTACCTGGCCAGGCGCGATGCGACCACCATGGCGCGTCTGTACAACTTCCTGGGCCTGACGGTAGGCATCAACCTGCCCAACCTCTCGCGCGAGGAAAAGCAGGCTGCCTACAACTCCGACATCACCTACGGCACGAACAACGAGTACGGCTTCGACTATCTGCGCGACAACATGGTCTACGAGCCCGTGGATCGCGTGCAGCGTCTGCTCAATTACGCCATCGTCGACGAGGTGGACTCCATCCTGATCGACGAGGCGCGTACGCCGCTGATCATCTCCGGCCCGGCCGAAGACCATACGGCCATGTATGTGGCCATGAACCAGATCGTGCCGAATCTGGTGCGCCAGGAAGGCGAGGCCGACCCGCGCACCGGCGAGGGCGTGACCAAGCCCGGCGACTTCACGGTCGACGAAAAATCCCATCAGGTCTATCTGACCGATCAGGGCTATGAAGCGGCCGAGCGCCTGCTGACCCATGCGGGCCTGATCGCCGAGGGCTCGTCGCTGTACGATCCGTCCAATATCTCTCTGGTCCACCATCTGTACGCGGCGCTGCGCGCCAACCAGCTGTATTTCCGCGACCAGCACTATGTGGTGCAGAACGACGAAATCGTGATCGTGGACGAGTTCACCGGTCGTCTGATGGCCGGTCGCCGTTGGAGCGACGGTCTGCACCAAGCCGTGGAAGCCAAGGAAGGTGTGGCCATCCAGGCCGAGAACCAGACCATGGCCTCGATCACCTTCCAGAACTACTTCCGCCTGTACAGAAAGCTTTCGGGCATGACGGGCACGGCCGATACCGAGGCCTACGAGTTCCAGGAAATCTACGGTCTGGAAACCGTGGTCGTGCCGCCCAACAAGCCCAGCAAGCGCCAGGATCAGCTGGACCGCGTCTACAAGACCACGCGCGAAAAATACGATGCCGCGATCAAGGACATTCGCGAATGCTATGAGCGCGGTCAGCCCGTGCTGGTGGGCACGACCTCGATCGAGAACTCCGAAATCATCGACCAGCTGCTGAGCCGCGAAAAGCTGCCTCACCAGGTGCTCAATGCCAAGCAGCACGAGCGCGAGGCCGACATCATTGCCCAGGCCGGCAGCGAAGGCATGATCACCATCGCCACGAATATGGCGGGCCGTGGTACCGACATCGTGCTGGGCGGCAATATCGACAAGGAAGTCGCGGCCATCGAGGCCGACGAGGCGCTGAGCCCGACCGAGCGCCAGCAGAAGATAGACAAGCTGCGTGCCGACTGGCAGCTGGATCACGACAAGATCGTGGCTCTGGGCGGCCTGCGCATCATCGCCACCGAGCGCCACGAATCGCGCCGTATCGACAACCAGCTGCGCGGCCGCTCGGGCCGTCAGGGCGACCCCGGCTCCTCGCGCTTCTACCTGAGCCTGGACGACCAACTGATGCGCATCTTTGCGGGCGACCGCGTCAAGGCCATCATGGACCGCCTGAAGATGCCCGAGGGCGAGGCGATCGAGGCGGGCATCGTGACCCGCTCCATCGAATCGGCCCAGCGCAAGGTGGAGGCCCGCAACTTCGACATGCGCAAGCAGCTGCTCGAATACGACGACGTGGCCAATGACCAGCGCAAGGTCATCTACCAGCAGCGCAACGACATTCTGGACTCCTCCGACCTCAACGGCATGCTGGCCGCCATGCGCGACGACGTCATCACCGATGTGGTGCGCCAATACGTGCCGGCCGAGTCCATGGAAGAGCAGTGGGACATTCCCGGCCTGGAAAAAGCCCTGGCCAGCGAATGGCAGATCGAGCTGTCGCTGCAGCAGGAAGTGGCGTCTTCGGACTCCATCACCGACGAGGAGATCCTCGAGCGGGTGCTCAAGCTCGCCAACGAGATGTTCGACGTCAAGGTGGCCTTGATCGGCCAGGACAACTTCACGCAGTTCCAGCGTGCCGTGCTGCTGCAGAGCTTTGACAGCAACTGGCGCGACCATCTGGCCGCACTCGACTATCTGCGCCAGGGCATTCACCTGCGCGGCTATGCGCAAAAGCAGCCCAAGCAGGAATACAAGCGCGAGGCCTTCGAGCTGTTCCGCCAGCTCATCGACCAGGTCAAGACCGAAGTCACGCGCATTCTGATGACGGTGCAGGTTCGCTCTCGCGAAGAGATGGACGAGGCAGCCGTGGCCATGAACGAGCGCGGCGTCCAGAGCCTCGAGCACATGAACTACAGCGGCCCCTCGGATGCCGATATCGGCTCCGCCACGCCCGAAAGCGAGCTGGCGCTGGCCATGCCCCAGGGCGTGCATGTGGGCCGCAACGACCCTTGCCCCTGCGGCAGCGGCAAGAAGTACAAGCTCTGCCACGGCAAGCTCTCCTGAGCATGAGCGGCTTGGCTCGACGTCTCTGACTCGGATCAGGGGCGTCGGCGGGCATCAGGACAACACGGGCCCAGGCCCGTGTTTGCATTTGTGCGACGGCTTTTTGGCAGAGTAAATCCGCCAAGCGCTATCGGGCCCCGGTTTGTTCCGATAATAGAGTTTTGGGTTTGCAGGCCGAACTTTCCCCGCGGCCTGCAAAGCCGGCGCGTCCTCGGCGAGCGATATCCAGCCAGGGCCCGGGCCGGCCGCGCCGCTGCAAAGAGAATGTGCCCCTCCCGCAAAGCGAGAGAGGAAGGCCGAGCAGCGGCTCCGGGGGTGTTTTATCTTTTCCAGGAACATTGCAATGTCCGTGAATCTTTCCGCTCCCGTTGCCGCCGATCTGCTGGCGATCAATGGCGTTCGCATCGGCGTCACCGAAGCCGGTGTGCGCAAAGCCAATCGCAAGGACCTGACGGTGTTCCTGCTCGATGAGGGCACTGCAGTGGCCGGCGTGTTCACGCAAAACCGTTTCTGCGCCGCGCCGGTTCAGGTCTGCCGCGAGCATCTGGGCGCCGGCACGGCCATCCGCGCCATGGTGGTCAATACCGGCAATGCCAATGCGGGCACGGGTGCCGCCGGCCTGGCCAATGCCCGCGCTACTTGCGACGCACTGGCCAAGGCGCTGGACCTGAAACCCGGCCAGATACTGCCTTTCTCCACGGGCGTGATCATGGAAGAGCTGCCCGTGGATCGCATCGTGGCCGGCATGCCCCAGGCCATTGCCGCAGCCAAGGCCGACAACTGGGCCACGGCCGCCGAAGGCATCATGACCACCGACACCCTGCCCAAGGCCTTCAGCCGCAGCCTGAACCTGGGCGGCAAGACCGTGTCCATCACCGGCATCAGCAAGGGTGCGGGCATGATCCGCCCCAATATGGCGACCATGCTGGGCTTTCTGGCCACCGATGCGGCGATTGCTCCCGAGCTGCTGCAGCCTCTGGTCAAGGAACTGGCCGACGGCTCGTTCAATCGCGTGACCATCGATGGCGA
>JAFAIY010000543.1 GCA_019236485.1 Comamonas sp.
TCCAGTTTCTGGGTATCTAGTCCGTATTCGGACCTACTCCTCTCTTCAAGCCCGCCGCCGCGCGGGCTTTGTTTTTCCGGCAAGTCCTGGAACGTCCCCTTCAGACAGATTCATGCGCATGCTTGGTCTGCCAGCCCGAGACGATCAGGTGCTGCAGCTGGTATCGGCCACATTGCAGCGCAATGTGCGCAGCCACGATCTGGTGGCGCGCTTTGGCGGAGAAGAACTTGTGCTGCTGCTGACGCGCATCGATCTCGCAGGTGCCGAGCGCCTGGCCCAGCGCATCCGGCTTGAGCTCGGTGCCGACACCTCCATCCTACCCCATGAATCTTCGCTGACCATGAGCTTTGGCATCGCTGCCGTCAACGCTCCGGCCCAGCTGGACACGGCACTCAAGGAAGCGGACAGGCTTATGTACGGAGCCAAGAATGCGGGCCGCGATCGCGTGCACACGGCCCAAACCATCTACCCAGACCCCGGCCTGCAGCTATTGACGGCAGCGCCCTAGCAGCAGCGCCTGCCAAGAACTCCCCTAATACATACCGTCTGCAAGCCTCAAAGCTTCAACACGATAAATGCCGAGCCTGGCCACCAAGTTCGATCCGGAGCAGGCAAGCAGCACCGACCTGGGACTTGTACCTACAGACCCAACTTTTGCCCGCTGCACTTGCCTCGAGCCTCAATCCCGGGCAACCTTGGACGACAATACAGCCATCTGTGGGCCGGGCTTTAGGGAGCGCGCATCGAAATGCATGCGAGCCAAGCGGCGTGGATTTAAGAGCTACGCCAAAAGCGACGCCAGATGATGGAGTGTATGGAGTTGCATTGATAGTTTGGTGGCCTTGGTCCTGGCGCAGCTTGATGCCAGAGAAGCTCATGAACGATTGCTTGCCTTGGATTTCCCCCAACAAATTCAGCCACTTATTTAAGGATCCCGGTGGTGAACATAGTTATCCTGGACGATTACCAAGACGCGGTACGCAAGCTCGACTGCGCCAAGCTGCTTGATCCCTTCAACGCCAAGGTCTACACCAATACCGTCAAAGGCGTGGGCCAGTTGTCGGTACGACTGCGCGATGCCGATGTCATCGTCCTGATCCGCGAACGCACCCAGATCTCCAGGCAGCTGCTAGAGAAGTTGCCGCGCCTCAAGCTGATTGCCCAGACCGGCAAGGCCGGCGCCCATATCGATGTCGAGGCCTGCACCGAGCGCGGCGTGGCCATCGCCGAAGGCGTGGGTTCGCCGGTTGCTCCGGCCGAGCTGACCTGGGCGCTCATCATGGCGGCCATGCGCCGCCTGCCGCAATACATAGCCAACCTCAAGCATGGTGCCTGGCAGCAGTCGGGGCTCAAGGCCGCGTCCATGCCGCCCAACTTCGGCCTGGGCAGCGTGCTGCGTGGCCGCGTGCTGGGCATCTGGGGCTACGGCCGCATAGGCCAGCTGGTTGCCGGCTATGGCAAGGCCTTTGGCATGCAGGTCTGCGTCTGGGGCAGCGAGAGCTCACGCCAGAAGGCCGAAGCCGATGGCTGCCTGATCGCTCCCAGCAAGGAAGCTTTTTTCGAGCAATGCGATGTGCTGTCCATGCATCTGCGCCTGCATGACGCCACGCGCAGCATCGTCACGGCACAGGATCTGGCGCGCATGAAGCCAACGGCGCTGTTTGTCAACACCTCGCGGGCCGAGCTGGTCGAGCCCGAGGCCCTGCTGTGCGCGCTGAACCGCGGCCGCCCCGGCCTGGCCGCCATCGATGTGTTCGAAAGCGAGCCCATCCTGCAAGGCCATGCGCTGCTGCGGCTGGAGAACTGCATCTGCACCCCGCATATAGGCTATGTGGAGCAGGACAGCTACGAACTGTACTTCCGCACCGCGTTTGAGAACGTGACGAATTTTGCCAACGGCCACCCGACCAATATCCTGAACCCTCAGGTCTTCAGCGGCCCGGTACGGCTCAACCGCTGACCGGGCAAAAAGGCGCGCCTCAGCCCTCGGACCTGATTTGCGCCTGCTGCGCCAGCTCGGCCTCGACGGCCTCGTACACGGACTGGCGCACCACGGACTCCACCTCTTCGCGCAGGCGCAGGACCATGGAGCGGGTCTGCTCCTGCACGGCCAGTGCAATCGCTTCCTGGAGCCGTTGCTCCAACACCAGGTCCACGCGCTGCATCAGCCTTTGGACCAGATATTCCTCGGTCAGCTGCGAGGCCTGCGCGCTCCAGCCCGGCTCTTCGCTCGACTCCGCTGAAGGCTGGGCTGCCGCAACGACCTCGTGAGCAGCCGTCAGGTCGCCACCGGATTCGACTGGCAGAGCCTGCATAGGCAAACGCTGCTCCTCGACCGATTGCGGCTCCTGGGCGGCAACAGGCTGAACCTGTTCCGCAGGCTCGGGTTCCGGGGCGGACTCAAGCGCCACCTCGTGACCTACCTCACCCAGGCTCTCGACGGCCCCTGTGCTATCTGCAAAAGGCTGCTGGGGCGGCAAGGACTCCGGCAGGGGCGGCAGATCGCGGGGAATGGTCGCGGGCTTGCGGCGCACATACAGCCCGTCGGCAAGCCAGGGCGTGTGAAAAGACGCGAGCGGCGCTGCCACATGAAACTCCGCATCGGCATGCGGCTCGGGCTGGAGCGGTACGGGCTCCACGCCCGCTGGCACCAGATCCTGGGAGTCTGCAGGTTCGCCCTCTGCGCCCCGGGCATCGGCCTGCACGACCTCGGTCAGCGTGGGAACAAAGCGCGGAGGAACATTGGAGGAAGAATTCATGGCCTAGCCCTTGAGATTCAGATCGTGCCGGACAATGGGGAAGCCGCGTGCCGCGTAGTCGCGCCAGCGCGTACGCGCCTCCTGGCGGTCCATCTCGTCACCCGATGAAACGATCTCCACCACGCGCGCAAAACGCTCAAAGTCCTCGGGCACCTGGGCCGTCAGATTGACCAGCACATCGTGGTGCGGCAGCTCCTGCAAGCGCTCGGCCAGCACAATGGGCGATGCGGCCAGCATCTGCACCCCATCCGCGGCCGTGGCATGGGCCAGGAAGTCCGTTGCAGATACGCTCCAGAGCCTGGCGGAGAGCTTGCTCAGCGTCGCGGCGTCGCCCAGTATGACCAGACGCGCCCCATGGCGCAGCGCCTTGCGGGCAAAGCGGCACACATAGGCCAGCTTGTCCGGAGCGTTGAAATGAAAAGCAATTTCAGTCACATCTTGCTCCGGCCGGCATGGCTTTGATCAGGCCATGCCGGCCGGCTCCATCAGGCAGACGCCTTGGCTGCGGCCTTGGCAGTGGTGCGCCCAGCGGGCTTGGCCGCGCGGCGCGGCGCGGCCTGGCCCAGCAGATATTGCAGCAGCAGGCCCACGGGACGGCCCGTGGCACCCTTGGCGGCGCCGCTCTTCCAGGCCGTTCCCGCGATATCCAGATGTGCCCAGGGAATGTCGCCCACGAATTTCTGCAGGAACTTGGCGGCCGTCACCGCCCCGCCGACGCGGCCCGCCACATTGCCCATATCGGCAAAATTGCTCTTGAGGCCTTCGGCATATTCATCGTCCAGCGGCATGCGCCAGCATGGGTCGAGCGCCGCATCACCCGCGGTCTGCAGCGCGGCAGCCAGCTTATCGTCGGTGGCGAACAGGCCGCTGCGCAGGCCACCCAGGGCGATGACGCAAGCTCCGGTCAGAGTGGCCATGTCCAGCAGCGCCGCAGGCTTGAAGCGGGCCGCGTAATGCAGAGCATCGCACAGCACCAGACGGCCTTCGGCATCGGTGTTGAGAATTTCTATGGTCTGGCCGCTCATGCTGGTG
>JAFAIY010000114.1 GCA_019236485.1 Comamonas sp.
GGGGCGCCGGGCATGAAGGGCATCTCGCTGTTTCTGCTGCCGCGCACGCTGGACGACGGCAGCGCCAACCACTACCGCATCATCCGCCTCAAGGACAAGCTGGGCACGCGCTCCATGGCCAGCGGCGAGATCCGCATGGACGGCGCCCGGGCCTATCTGGTGGGCGAGCAGGGCCGGGGCTTTGTGCAGATGGCCGACATGGTCAACAACTCGCGCCTGTCGAACGGCGTGCGCTCGGCCGGCATGATGCGCCGCGCCGTGGCCGAGGCCGAATTTATCGCCCGCGAGCGCATCGCCTTCGGCAAGCGCCTGGAGCAGATGCCGCTGATGCAGCGCCAGCTCGACAAGCTGCGCGTGCCCGCCGAGCAGGCGCGCAGCATGGTATTCCAGACCGCGCAGACGCTGGCGCGCTCCGACGCGGGCGAGCCCCATGCCTATGCGCTGCTGCGCATACTCACGCCGCTGATCAAGTTCCGCGCCTGCCGCGATGCGCGCAAGGTCACGGGCGATGCGATGGAAGTGCGCGGCGGCTGCGGCTACATCGAAGAGTGGAGCGACCCGCGCCTGGTGCGCGATGCCCACCTGGGCTCGATCTGGGAAGGCACGAGCAATATCGTGGCGCTGGACGTGATCCGCGCCATCAAGCGCGAAGGCTCGCTGCCCGTGCTGCAGGGCTATCTCAAGGGTTTGCTTGACCAGGCAGGTCTGGTGCCGGCCTACCGCCAGGCCTTGGAGGACGCGCTGGCCCGCGCCAGCGTACTGGCCGAAACGGCCGTACAGGACGGCGGCGAGGTGCTGGCCCGCCAGGCCGCCACGGGCCTGTACAACTGCACCACGGCCATCGCCATGGCCTGGGAGGCCAGGCAGACCGGATCAAACGAGCGCCTGCGCCTGTCGCAGCTGGTGCTGCTGCACCGCGTGCTGCCGCGCGACCCGCTGGTGGCGGGTGAGATCCCGGCGGCGTGGCTGGAATGAAGCTATAGAAAACAGGCTCTGGCGCAATACAGAAAAGCGTCAGCGGCTACAAATTCAGGACTTGCGCAAACATGCACAACGGCCATTCCCATGGGTGAAGTGCCTTGCCTGAACCGGATTTGCGTAAGTCGTAATTTCGAAAGCCAACACCGATTGGCGCACAACCAAGGAGACAAGTCATGAACCTCAGCCGCCGCCTGCTGGCCGGATCCTTTGCGGCCGCCAGCGCCGCCCTTTGCCTGGGCATCTCTGTGAATGCCGCTGCCGCGGAGAAATTCCCCGAGCGCCCCATTTCCTTCATCGTGCCGTTCCCGCCCGGCGGCCCCACCGATGCCATGGCCCGCATCCTGGCCACCGAACTGACCAAGGAGCTGGGCCAGAGCGTGATCGTGGAGAACAAGGCCGGTGCCGGCGGCAATATCGGCGCGGACTTCGTGGCCCGCGCCAAGCCGGACGGCTACACGCTGATGTTCGGCACTTCGGGCCCGCTGGCCATCAACAAGCCGCTGTACAAATCCATCAGCTACGACCCGCGCACCAGCTTCACGCCCATCATCTACGTGGGCTATCTGCCCAATGTGCTGGTGGTGCGGCCGGACCTGGGCGCCGGCAATGTCAAGGAGCTGGTGGCACTGGAGAAGAGCAAGCCGGGCAAGCTCAACTTTGCCTCCTCGGGCAACGGGGCCTCCTCCCATCTGGCGGGCGTGCTGTTCAACGGCATGGCCGGCACCCAACTGCAGCATGTGCCCTACAAGGGCACGGGACCGGCGCTCAACGACCTGCTGGCCGGCCAGGTGGACATGACCTTCACCGACATCCTCACGGCCATGCCCTATATCAAGGCCGGCAAGGTCAAGGCCCTGGGCGTGGCCACGGCCAAGCGCTCCAGCGCCATGCCGCAGATTCCCACGATCGCCGAGCAGGGCCTGGCCGGCTATGACGTGAGCGTGTTCTTTGGTGTGGTCGGCCCCAAGGGCATGGCTGCGGACCGGGTGGAGCTGCTGAATCAGGCCTATGCCAAGGCGCTGGATTCCGAGAACGTGAAGAAAGCCTTTGCGGCCCAGGGCCTGGAGCGCGGCGCGGATAACAAGCCCGCCTATCTGGCCGGCTTTGTGAAGACCGAGCTCGACAAATGGAGCGAGGTGGTGCACAAGGCCGGCGTGACGCTGGATTGAGAACCTGGACACCGGGCTGCCGGCCATGGCCCCGGGAAGCTGCAAATTTCTGAAACGTACAGCATGAACAACTCTCTTCCACCTGGCGCGCTGCAAGGCGTCAAGGTGCTGGACCTCTCGCGCATTCTCGGCGGCCCGTTCTGCGGCCAGATCCTGGGCGACCATGGCGCCGATGTGCTCAAGGTGGAGCCGCCGCAGGGCGACGACACGCGCACCTGGGGGCCGCCGTTCCGCGATGGCGTGGCCTCGTACTACTTTGGCCTGAACCGCAACAAGCGCCTGCAGTTTCTCGACCTGTCCGCGCCCGATGGTCAGCAGCGCGTGCGCGAGCTGATGGCCGAGGCCGATGTGGTGCTGGAGAACTTCAAGGTCGGCACGATGGAGAAATGGGGCATAGGCTACGAGCAGATGCGCGAGCAGCTGCCGCAGCTGATCTGGTGCCGGGTCACGGGCTTTGGCGCCGACGGCCCACTGGGCAGCCTGCCCGGCTATGACGCGGCCATCCAGGCCATGGCCGGCATCCTGAGCATCAACGGCGAGGCCGACGGCGACCCGCTGCGCGTGGGCCTGCCGGTGGTGGACATGGTGACGGGGCTGAACGCCACCATAGGCGTGCTGCTGGCCCTGCACGAGCGCGGGCGCAGCAGCCGGGGGCAGCTGGTGGATGCCTCGCTCTACGACTCCGGCCTGTCGCTGCTGCATCCCCATGCGGCCAACTGGTTCATGGGGCGCAAGATTCCGCAGCGCTCGGGCAATGCTCATCCCAATATCTATCCTTATGACGTGCTGAGCACGGGCGGCGCACCCATTTTTCTGGCCGTAGGCAACGACCGGCAGTTCCGCCTGCTGTGCAGCCATGTAGGCCGGGAGGCGCTGGCGCAGGACGAACGCTTTGCCACGGCGGGCCAGCGCTCGGTCCACCGTTCCGAGCTCAAGCCCTTGCTGCAGCAGGCGTTTGCGGCGCTTGACGGCGCCAAGCTCGCCGACGAGCTGATGGCCATAGGCGTGCCCGCCGCGCCGGTGCTGGACGTGGCCCAGGCGCTAGCGCATCCGCACACCGCGCACCGCGAGATGGTGGTGGAGATGGGCGAGTACCGGGGGCTGGGCGCTCCGGTCAAGCTCAGCCGC
>JAFAIY010000197.1 GCA_019236485.1 Comamonas sp.
CTGCAGACCATCATGCGCCAGCAGCTGTTTACCGTGCCCTTCGAGAATCTGGACGTCCAGGCGGGCAAGATCGTCTCGCTGGACCCCGAGCACATCGCCGACAAGATCCTCAGGCAGAGCCGCGGCGGCTACTGCTACGAGGTCAACGGCCTGTTCGCCATGGCGCTACAGGCCCTGGGCATTCCCTATCGCTTTGTTGCGGCAAGGCCCATGTTCTACCCGGCCCGCCGCCCCCGCACCCACATGGCCGTGATCGCCGAGGTCGAAGGCCGGCGCTGGCTGTGCGACCTGGGCTTCGGCAGCTACGGCATCCGCGCGCCCATGGATCTGGGAGCCGTGGGGGTCGATATCGAACAGGACTCCGACACCTTCCAGCTCACGCTGGACGAACGCGGCGAGTACCTGCTCAAGGCCAAGGTGGAAGGCGAATGGGCGAACCAGTACGCCTTCGACTTGTCGCCCCAGGAATGGATAGATTTTGTTCCCGCCAACTACCTAAACTCCACCCACCCCGAAGCCATCTTCGTGCAAAAGCTGCTAGTGGTGCTGCACCAGAGCAGCGGCCGCGTCATCCTGCTGGACGACATGCTCAAGACGGTGACGAACGGCCATGTCGAGAAAAAGCAGCTGGCCCGGGAAGAGATCAACGAGGTGCTGAACCACCTCTTCGGGCTGGCACCGGCGCTGCAGCAATAAGCCAGCAAGGCTCCAAACGCCTGCAAGCCGCCCGCGAACCCTTTGGGTGAGCGGGCAGCGGGCCGCAGGATCGCCGACACTGGGCCCATGGGCATTGAATACAAGATCCGTTTTCCCGTCCCCGAGAGCTACAACACCGACCGGGCGCTGCGCAAGCTGCCAGCACAGCAGCCCGGCCAGATGCCCGCCTATGACTTCGCGCTGGAAAGCGATGGTTTTTACTTCATCGACCACCTGGGCCATGGCGCCATCGCGGCCCAAGCCTTGCGCGTGCTGATTGACGAGGCCCTGGGCTTTGGTGAGGTTGTGCAGATTAGCGAGTTATAGAGTGGCCTCAGATTCCAGAAAAATCCCAATGCTCGACCCAAAGTTTGTTGAATACAAAGCCGCATCGGAAATCTGGCCCACCGCGCAGTTGCTGAAGCAAGCCGAGGACGGCCAGCTCGTGCTTCGTTTCTCTGCCCTCAGCGCTGACGAGAGCACCACCCTGATCCATCGGCTTTCTCGCGAGCTTCCCGACCACGCTGTTTTCCAGAGTCGTTTTGGTACCGAAGATCAGTGGGTCACCATTCTGCCGCTCGTGTCCAGGGCAAAAATCCTGGAGCGCCGTAACCAGATTCGCCAGGCGATGGCGGCATATGCCCAGACATGCGCCGAATTGATAAAGCAGTACCAAGCGGATGCGCTTGCCAGCGAATGGACGGTTGACGATCACGGCGAACATTGCCAGTTCGTCCACTCGGCCAGTGGGCAAACCGTCGAGGCACCGTTTCATGGCCTAGTACGCGTGGACCAGATAGATCCCTATTTTTTCGCGCTGTTCGTAAAAAGCACCCAAGGCCTGGAACCAGTCGCCGAGCTGGTAACGCACGATTTTCACGATGGCGCGCGCATTCTGGAGGCCATGGCCGCAGAGGCTCCGGAAATTCCTCTGTAGCTTGCGCAGCGGCGGCGACCGGCCCTCATCGCACGGTTCGCTTGCAAAAGCATGGCTGCTGGCGCCTGACCATCAAGCGCCAGCAGCCTTTTTGACGTCCAACTTCAGGCCTTGAACGTCAACCAGGGCTTGAGCCGCACGCTGGCGCGGATCAGCCCGGCTTCTTCCTGCGCCTGCAGCACCGGCCCTACGGGCTTGTAGGCACTGGGGGCCTCTTCGATCAGCCGCTCCTCACGCAAGGTGATGCATTGCCAAACGGATTCAACCAGCGGCTGCCTCATGCGGCGCGTGTCCTGTCTGCGAACCTGGCGGCCCGCGCCGTGGCTGCAGGATTGCAGCCAGTCCTCGTTGCCCAGGCCCTTGACGAGAAACGAGTAGTCGCCCATGGAGCCGGGAATCAGCGCCCACTGGCCGGCATGCGCGGGCGTTGAGCCTTTGCGGTGCACATTCAATTCGCCCTCGCCCATCACCACGTTGTGCGGCACATCCACGATCAGATGGGATGCATCGTGCGGCGCAATATCGGCAAGCTGCTGGCGCACCAGTTCGGCCAGGGCCATGCGGTTGAACCAGGCGTAGCGTGCTGCCACCCCCATGGCCTCCAGATAGTCCCGCGCCAACGCACCGCTCAGTCCATACAGGCCATGCTGCGGGTGCTTGAGGCCTTGCGGCCATTGCTGCCGGGCCAGATCCATCCAGCGGCGGCCCACGTAAAAGCCCACATCGCGCGAGCCGGTGTGGATCATCACCGTCACATCGCCTTTCTTGAGTCCTGCGGCATAGGCTGCATGTCGGTCATAGACCTCGTCAACCACGCAGAACTCCAGAAAGTGATTGCCGCTGCCCAGGTCGGCGGCCGAGGGTGGGCGCACGATCTCACGCTCCTGCAGCAAGGCTTCGGGGGCGTAACGGCTGCGACCGCCAAAATCCTGCAGCCCTACGCAGGCAGCCAGTTCCGCCTGCAGGCGATCCCTGTCCACGCCTTGCCACAGCCCCAGATCGGGCAACTGGTCGATAAAGGCCGATGCTCCTTCGTCAAACAGCGCTTTGAAGCCGGCAGTGCGTACGGGCACATCGCGGCCATTTTTCAAAATGGCTTGGGTCAGCCGCTGCACGATGCTGCTTTTATGCAGCTCGGCCTGGGCCAGATTCAGGCCCGTGGTCATCAGGCGTATGCCGCAGTTGATGTCCGTGCCGATGGCAGCGGGAATCACAAAGTCCGGCGAAGTCGCCACCACCGAGCCCACAGGAGCGATGCTGCCGGGGTGAAAATCCGGCGTGGCGCAGGCCTTGCAGACGGCACCGTGGCCATGGGGATCGGCCACGGAAGCGAAGTCCAGCAGCTGGCTCACGGCCTTGTGCTCCAGCGGCAAGCTGGCGGGCAGCAGGATGGTGGCGGCCGCCTGCTTGTTATGGATTTGATAGATGTTGTCCCGAAACGAGACCTGGATGCCCTGACGCGACAGGGCTTTTTGCAGTCGGGAAAGCTTCCCGGAAGAAGGGGGCATGATGCTGAGAAATCAGGTACGCAAAAACAGCGCCCCGGCCTAGCGGGGGCGCAACGCACCTTCGAGCAGCAGCATCAAGAAGGATGAACAGGCTGCGGATTCTATACGGCCGGCGCGCAGGCGGCCAGAATCGCGTTGCGCATATGCTGCAGCGCAATATCCATCCCGTCCGATTGCCTTGCACCGCGCAGCCGAATGAACCGATCGCATCCAGCGGCAATGCGCAGAACCTGCGCCTTCACTGCAAGCCGTATTTGCGGATCTTGTCGTGCAGCGTGGTCTTGGGCGTGTTCAGCGCCTGCGCGGTGCGCGTCAGATTGCCCGCGTTCTGGCGCAGCGCATCGGCGATCAGCGCGCGCTCTATGGATTCCATGGTGCCGGACAGCGAGCGTACCGGCACCGATGACGGGTCCGGCTCGGCGCCAATCGGCGGCAAGCCCGCCTCTATGCCCAGCAGCATGCGTTCGGCCACATTGCGCAGCTCGCGCACATTGCCGGGCCAGTCGTGGGCCATCAGCGCCTGCAGCCGCGCGGGCGCCAGCTCGGGCACGGGCCTCTGGTGGCGTGCCGCGGCCTGCAGCAGGAAATGCTCGAACAGCAGGGGAATGTCTTCGCGGCGCTCGCGCAGCGGCGGCAGGCTCACCGTGACCACGTTCAGGCGGTAATACAGATCGGCGCGGAACAGCCCCTGGCGGCTGAGTTCCAGCAGATCCACCTTGGTGGCCGCAACCACGCGGCAGTCCACGGGGATCAGGGTGTTGGAGCCCAGACGCTCCAGCACCCGCTCCTGCAGCACGCGCAGCAGCTTGATCTGCATGGCCATGGGCATGCTCTCGATCTCGTCCAGGAACAGGGTGCCGCCGCTCGCATGCTCGATCTTGCCTATGCGCTTCTTGCCCGCACCCGTGAAGGCGCCGGCCTCGCTGCCGAACATTTCGCTGTCGAACAGGGTCTCGGGCAGGCCACCGCAGTTGACGGCCACAAAATTGCCGTCACGGCGGCGGCTGGCCTCGTGCAGGCAGCGCGCCACCCTCTCCTTGCCGGTGCCGGTCTCGCCCCAGAGCAGCACATCGGCCTCGCTGCTGGCCAGGCTTTGCACCGTGCGCCGCAGCTGCTGCATGGCCTGCGACAACCCCAATAGCTGGTGCTGCAGCGTGTCGCGGCTTTGCAGCTGCG
>JAFAIY010000371.1 GCA_019236485.1 Comamonas sp.
CTGCGCCACCGATGCCGTGGTGCCGCGCGCATAGCCATGCTGCAGAAACTCCTCGAAGGCCGCGGCCACGATGGTGCGGCGCGTGGCCTCGGTCTTCAGAGGACTGGGGCCGCGCGGCGTGCGTTTGGGACGTTGGGGCGAGCCCTGAGCGGCGGTGTTTGCGGTCGCCAATGCCTGCTTGGGGTCCGGATCGATGCCGGGCAAGGCTTGTGCTGGGGCGGGAGAAGAGGGGGGAAAGCCCTTGTTACGCATGTCGGCAGGCGGTCTGTGATGTTGTCTCTGTGCCAATCATGGCACATTCGTCAATCTATTCGTGGACGCTTATTTTCCAGGTTCCCGGCCGGGTCGGCTCTGGTGAAAAACCCAGGCCGCTGCAGCCCAAGCCTGGCTGGAAAAACTGACGGGGCTTGGCTTCAAGACGGTCTAGGCACGCCAGCGCGCCAGCACCTGGGTGCCGCCACCTTGCCGGGGGTGGATGTGCAAATCTCCGCCTATATCCTTCATGCGCTGAAACATATTGAGCACCCCATGCCCGGAGCTGGATACATCGGCCAGCACGCTGCGCAGATTGAAGCCCTTGCCGTTGTCCTCGATATGCAGACACCAGTCCCAGTCAAAGCGCTGAGGGTCGTCTTTTTCGTAGGGCTCCAGGGTCACCCAGACCTCGGTCGCATGCGCATGTTCGATGGCATTGCTGATGCTTTCCTGTACCACGGCCAGCAGTTGATGCGCGACTCGCCCTCTGGGCAGCGAGTGCTCGGTGCGGCGCCCGACGCCAAGCTCGGGGTCGCTCAGCAACCAGTGCAGCACTAGTCCCTTGCGCTGCAGCACCGGCTCCAGTCTGTGCCGCAGCCTAGCCATGCGCATCGCCAGACTCTCGTCCTGACCGTCCATGGAGTCCACAATCAGGCGCAGATCCAGCAGCGACTGCTCGAGCACCTCCTTGACGGGATTGCCTCCGGTCGACTGCTGCGCTTCCATCAAGGTCAGGGCCTGCACCAGCTGGCTGCCCAGGGTGTCGTGCAGGTCGGAGGCAATGCGCTCTCTCTCTTTCTGGATTTTTTTGGAGGGGCGAATGCCCCAACCCAGGCGGGACTGTATTGGGCGGCAAATTCTGGGAAAACACCGCACGGACATCAGCAGACCGCCAAGCACCGAGAGCAGGCTGAGCGCCACAAACCAGGTCTTGTCGCGCCAGGCGACGACGAAGCACCAAGATAATATGATGATGACCTGGGTGATATTTACCAATATCCGCCAATAGAGGCTGCGAATTGATTCCATATCGGCCCCGGTTTCCTGTCTGGTTGGTCCAGTCGTCTTGATGAATTTGGGGGCGTATTCATAAAATTCCGCGCAATGTTGCGGCTCTGACCGCATGGGCTCTGGTATGAGCTTGCAATTTTCTGTAAATATTTTTTACGTGCGTGGCCACCGTCAGCGTGCTTATTTTTAAATAGGATGCAATTTCGGGTGAGTTGTACCCGCAGGCAATAAGTTTCAGTATTTCAATCTCTCTTTCGGAGAGTTTCTCGTCCTGCTGGCAGGGGGGCGATTTTTCGTAGGTGGTATAGGTTTTATCCAGTCTGGACAGCATTTTTTTGGCGAGCGACGGTGTAATCGATGCTCCTCCATTCGCAACCTGCAAGACTGCCTGCGAGTAATCGCCAAACCAGGAATTCTTCAGCAGATAACCGACAGCACCTTTGTCAAAGGCCTGAAAGACCTTGTCGTCTCTTTCGGTGATGGACACCACGATGCTCAGGACCTGAGGCAGGGTCTCGCGGACCAGGTCCAGCAACTCCATGCCCTCTCCGTCACCGAGGTTCAGGTCGACCATCAGCACGTCGAACTCCTGCAAGCAGATGTTTTTGCGGGCTTCGCGCAGACTTCCGGCCTGGCCGACCAGCAAGGTCCGTATATCGCTCATCAGGTCCTGTGCAATCACCCTTCTGATGTGGCAGTCATCGTCGGCGAGGAACACCCGCACGGGCTTGCCCTGCTGGCCCACCATGTGCATGGGCCACATGCGCGTGGTGACCGCGGACGCGGGCTCCATCGTGTCCGAGCCATTTGCGGAGTGGAAAGACGTTTGAGCAGCGGTCATGTTGCACCCCATGCGGCCAAAGATAACTTTTCCTCGAGTGCGATAAAGCTAAATCTATGACAATGAAAAATCCATAAATTTTGTTAAATTAGTTTTATTTTTACAGTAATTACATAATCTAACTGAGATAAGTGGTATTTGCTATCGAATTTTTAATAACAAATAGAAATTCCTGGAAATATTTTCTGATTTATTAATCAATTTGAAGTTTGAGTAAATAATCTGTAAGAGTATATGATACATTTCATAAAGATACCAAGATTACATTATCAAACTTCAGTGTTTGAAGTGCTGAAGATAGCAAACAGCATAGCGGCAGATCCCCGCTAATTGCGAGTTCTGGCGGTTTTTCTAGGTTGAAAAATTTCCTTGGAAAAGCCGCTCTGATCTAGGTATTCCTGATTCTTGCCCGTCTGCCGAAACTGACACTGACCGAAAGCAGTTTCTAGCTGGAACTGAAGATCTCTGGGAATTGTGGACGGTTAAAGTTGGGCCCCTTGCATATGCAAGCAGTGGTCCGTCGCCTCAACTTTCTCAGTTTTCTGGGAATTGGCTGTTCAAAAGGACGATCATGAAAAAATCTCTGATTGCTATGGCGGTTATTGCATTGGCTGGCGTCGCATCTGCGGCGGTAAGCAGTTCAAGTATTGCCGCAACGAACACGGGCTCCAGTGCTTCTTCGGCTACGGGGTCAGTTGCCGCCAGTTCGGGTAATGGAAGCGCATTGAGTTACAACGCAGCGGAATCGGCAGCCCACGCCACTGCAGGTGCAGCGAGCGGTAGCGGCAACAGCGGAATGACGGCCGTAGGCGCAGCAGGCGTTAATGGCAGTGCCACGACCACAGGGCATGTCACCAGCTACGCTACGACCACCGGTAATGGTCTGGCCTATGGCGGTGCCGCTACCAATGCCAATGCACACTCTGGAGCTCTCGCTGGCTACAGCGACACAGCCCCTGGCGGAGCCCATGTGGATGGAGCGGCTGGCGGTTTTGCGGTGTCGCACACCGCCGACCAAGCAGCTACTGTGGCTGGCCCTGGCGGCGGTACTGCTTATATCGACAATAAAGCCGGCAATCAGTCTGGCTATGCTGCCGGCTCGATCGCTGTTTCCGGGCCTGGTGCTCCTGGTGGTGCTGGTACTTGGACCAATACCGCATCTGTAGCCGGTTCGAACAGCAGCAGCGTGACGAATGCAAGCTTTGTCGGTAACGCTGGTGGCTTCTCCAATGGCGGCGGCAACTCTGGCATTGCCGGTGCGGGCTCGATCGCCAACGCACATTGAGCGGTTTCCTGTCGC
>JAFAIY010000422.1 GCA_019236485.1 Comamonas sp.
AACCAGCCGGACTTGGACAGCTGGGGGTAGCCCAGTTCCTTGAAGGTCGGCACATCGGGCAGGGCCTGCAGCCGCGTGGGATAGACGGCCGCAAGCGCCCTGATCTTGCCGCTGCGGATCAAGGGCAGCGAGGTGGTGACCCCGTCGAACATCACCGGGATATGGCCGCCCATCAGGTCCACCAGCGCCGGCGGCGAGCCTTTGTAGCCCACATGGCGCATATTGATCTTGGCCAGCTGGCCCAGCTGCATGCCCGAGGTATGGCCTTTGAAGCCCGTGGCATAGGAGGCGAAGTCCACGCCGTCGGGCTGTTTGCGCGCATAGCTGATGAATTCCTGCAGATTCTGGAACGGCAGGCCGGGGTTGGCCACCATGACCAGGCCGGTGCGCGTGAGCTGGGCCAGCGGCGTCAGATCCTTGAACGGGTCGTAGCTGACCTTCTGGGCCAGCGGGGCCTCGCTCAGAGCGCCGTCCTGAATCACGAGAAAGGTATAGCCGCTCTTGCCGCTGGCCTTGAGTTCATGGATGCCCAAAGCGCCCGAGGCCCCGGCCTTGGACTCGACGATCACCGGCTGCTTGAACTCCTGCTGCATGCCCTCGGCCAGCAGGCGGGCCAGGGTGTCGGCCGTGCCGCCGGCCGGACCGGTCACGATCAGGCGTATGGGCTTGCTGGGCCAGTCCGATTGTGCGAGCGCTGGCAGGGCCGTGCTCGCAACCACGGCCAGGGCGGCCAGGCCCAGGCGGCGGCGCAGAACCGGGGCGGGGGAGGCGGGTGTGATTGCCTTCATCTTGTCTCCTTCAAGGGGGCATGGCCCCCAACTGCGCTTACCCATATAGATGTTCTGGGCGGGCAAGCGCGCTTTGGCGTGGGTCGGGATTGTCAGCCCCGGACGGCAGGCTAGGCCCGCGGCGTCTCGATCATCTCGAGCAGCTCGTCGATCAGCTGCTTGGCCATGGGCCAGGCGCCATGGCCCGAGGCCGGGTTGAGGTGGCCCACGGGGCCCAGCTCCACGAGCCGGCTGCCCCAGTCGCGGGCGAAGCCGCGCGCGCGTTCCAGCCGGGTCAGCGGGTCGTTGCTGCTGGCGGCGAGAATGCTGGGGAACGGCAGGCGCTGGCGCGGAATCGGCGTCCAGCCATGGGCGTCCAGCACCTCCTTGGCGGGATAGCCCGCGGGCATGGGAGTTTCCACATCGGCAGGTGCGGCGAGGACGGCGCCGAGTATGGGGCGCGCGCGGCGCAGCGCCCAGTGCGCGACCATCATGCAGCCGGCGCTGTGGGCGACGATGATGACGGGGCCGTAGACGCTCTCCAGCGCCCGGTCGATCGCGTCCAGGCGGGCCTGGCAGCTGAGCTTTTCCTGCTCCAGCGGCGGCACGGTCACGCAGTGGGGCAGATCCTTGGCCAGCAGCGTCTGCCAGTGCTGCTCGACATGGTCGCGCAGGCCGGGGACTATGAGGACGGTGGGGGGCGTAGACATGGTGATCCCTCTCAATCCGTGGCGCCGCCGATGATGGCCGTGCGCTCCATCTTGCGATGGCAGGGCTCATAGTCCATGACCGCGTAATGCTGGGTCGAGCGGTTGTCCCAGAAGGCCACGCTGTTCTTCTGCCAGCGAAAGCGCACCTGGTATTCGGGAATCATTGCCTGGCTGGTCAGATAGCCCAGCAGCTGCGCGGCGCCCGGCGATTTGTCCAGGCCGTAGCGCACATTGGCCGGCGTGTTGTAGTTGGTGAAATGGGTGGTGAAGCTGCTGTTGACGAACAGGATCTTCTCCCCGGTCTCGGGGTGGATGCGGACCACGGGGTGCTCGGCATCGGGGTACTTGGCCTTGAGGGCCAGGCGCTTGTCCATGGGCATGGCCGCGCCGAAGCTGGACTCTATGCTGTGGCGCGCGCGCAGCGGCTCGATCTTGGCCTTGATGTCGTCGGGCAGCCTGTCGTAGGCCATCACCATATTGACCCACATGGTGTCGCCGCCCACAGTCGGGCATTCCACGCAGCGCAGCACGCAGCCCATGGGCGGCTGCTCGCGCCAGGTGGCGTCGGTGTGCCAGGAGTTCTCGTTGCGCTCGAGGGGACTGTCCGGGGTCTTGTAGATCTGCACCAGGCCCGGGTGGTCGGGGTGGCTGCCGACCACCGGATGGTCTTCGAGTTCGCCGAAGCGGCGCGCAAAAGCCACATGCTCGGCGCGGCTGATATCCTGGTCGCGAAAGAAGATCACGCGGTGCCTGAGCAGCGCCCGGCGTATCTCGGCCAGCAGGTCTTCGTCTTCGGCAGCGGCGCCCAGATGCACATTCGACAGCTCGGCACCGATGGAGCAGGTCAGGGGATTGACCGTCATGGAGCGGGTCAGGGAGCTGGAGCGGACAAGCGCCGGCGCAATCGCTGTATCGTTATTCATGCGGGTTGTCTCCTTATAGAATTGACATGCATCCAGTGTGAAAACACCCCGTAAACAGCGCTTGTCATTACATGACTGGTGCTTTGCATTTAGTGCCAAGTAAGTGAAACCATGGCCTCTCTCGTCCGCGCCGCCTGTTTGACCAATTACGAGGAAGTGGCGCGAGCTTCGGGCCTGAACAGCACCCGCATGCTGTTCGATGCGGGCCTGAGTCCCGGCGTGCTCAGCGAGCCCGATCTGATGATTCCGGTGGACAAGGTCGGGCGCTTGCTGCAGGCCTCGGTCGAACAGTCGGGCAACGAAAGCTTTGCGCTGTGCATGGCGCGTTCGCGCCGGCTGTCCAATATGGGTCCGGTGGGGCTGCTGATCCGCGATCAGGAGACGCTGCGCGATTCGCTGAATCTGCTGGTGCGCTATCTGGCTTTGCTCAACGGCGCGATGACGCTGGATGTCGACGAGCAGGCCGATACCGTGGTGATACGCGAGCTGCTGCTGGCCGGCCGCGCCCACGAGCCCACGCGCCAGCGCGTGGAGCTGGCGCTGGGCGTGATGGTCAGGGCGATTCGCCAGCTCATAGGCCATGACTGGCAGCCGCGCCTGGTCTGCTTCGAGCATGGGCCGCCGCGCGATCTGGCCATGCACCACCAGATGTTCGGGCCGCGCGTGGAGTTCAACCACGAGTTCAACTGTATCGTCTGCGCCAAGGCGGATCTAGACACCCGCAACGAGTTTGCCGACCCGGCCATGGTGCGCTATGCGCAAAAG
>JAFAIY010000514.1 GCA_019236485.1 Comamonas sp.
GAACTGCGCCTTGGGGCTGCGCGCCATGGTGACCGCTTCCACCACCACGGACTCGGGCAGGCCCTGGCCGCCGTCGCTGCGCAGATCGGCCTTGCGAAACAGCGGCCGAAAGAAGTCGGCCCAGAGGAACTCGGCATAGGGAGCGGCGTCCTTGGCATAGCCGCCGGCCTTGTGCACCTCGCCCGCGAGGCTGCGGTAGGGGTCGTCCTTGAGCTGAGTCAGCTGCCGGGGTATGGAGGAGAACTCGCAGCGCAGGCCTTTTTCGTTATACGGGTGGGCCCAGTGATGAAATTCCATGACGCGCCAGAACATGGTCGGTTCCAGCTCGCTGAGGTCGGCCAGCTGCATGACCCAGACGGATTCGACCTCCTCATGGACCAGGGCCTGCCCCAGATGGTGGTGGTCGACGATGAAAAACCGTCCCCTGGGCCCTTTGACGGCCGGAAACCAGTGGCTGAGCAGCAGCCGGGCGCGTGCCTTGGACTTGAGCTGCGCCCACTGTGCGCGCTTGAATGCCACCTCGGCCGCGCCCACCGTCATCTGCGTGGGCCGTAAATCCGAGACCAAAACCTGTTCCAAGTGCTGCTGAGCGGGCATGCTGCTTCCTTTTCTGAAAATATCGCATTGTGTACAGAGCGCCTCGGAAAGAAAAGAAGCCCGGCGCGCGGGCTCCTGCACAGGGCTCCAGCGCTTATAGATTGCCCACCATCTGCTCCGGCACCACCCACTGGTCGAACTGCTCGGCCGTCACATGGCCGCTGGCGATGGCGGCCTCGCGCAGGCTGCTGCCCTCCTTGTGCGCCTTCTTGGCGATATAGGCGGCCTTGTCGTAGCCGATATGGGTGTTGAGCGCCGTGACCAGCATCAGCGAGCGCCCGACCAGCTCGGCAATGCGCGCGCGGCTGGGCTCCAGGCCCACGGCGCAATGGTCGTTGAAGCTGACCATGCCGTCGGCCAGCAGGCGCACGCTCTGCAGAAAGTTGTGCGCCACCATGGGGCGGAACACATTGAGCTCGAAATTGCCCGAGGCGCCGCCGATATTGATCGCCACATCGTTGCCAAAGACCTGGGCACAGAGCATGGTCATGGCTTCGCACTGCGTAGGGTTGACCTTGCCGGGCATGATGGAGGAGCCGGGCTCGTTTTCGGGAATCGAGATTTCCCCCAGACCGCTGCGCGGGCCCGAAGCCAGCCAGCGCACGTCGTTGGCAATCTTCATGCAGCTGGCGGCCAGGGTCTTCAGCGCCCCATGCGCATGCACCAGGGCGTCGCAGCTGGCCAGGGACTCGAACTTATTGGGCGAGGTCACGAACGGGTAGCCGGTGATCTGCGCGAGCTCCGCAGCCACCCCCTGCGCATAGCCCTTGGGGGCGTTGAGACCGGTGCCGACGGCCGTGCCGCCCAGGGCCAGCTCGTACAGATGCGGCAGCGCATCGCGCACATGCCTCTCGCCATGCGCGAGCTGCGCCACCCAGCCCGAGATCTCCTGGCCCAGGGTCAGCGGCGTGGCGTCCTGCAAATGCGTGCGGCCTATCTTGACGATGTCCTGGAAGGACTCGCTCTTGGCCTCCAGCGTGCGGCGCAGCCTGGCGATCGCCGGCAGCAGCTTCTGCTCGATCGCCGTGACGGCCGCCACATGCATGGCCGTGGGATAGACATCGTTGCTGGACTGGCTTTTGTTCACATCGTCATTGGGGTGAACCAGGCGGGCTTCGCCGCGCTCCCCGCCCAGGATCTCGCTGGCCCGATTGGCCAGCACCTCGTTGACGTTCATATTGGTCTGCGTGCCGGAGCCGGTCTGCCAGACCACCAGCGGAAACTCGTCGGGATGCCGGCCCGCGATCACCTCGTTGGCGGCCGCCACAATGGCCCGGGCTTTCGTGGCGTCCAGCAGGCCCAGGGCCTGGTTCACCGTGGCCGAAGCCTTCTTGACCTGGGCCAGCGCATGGATGATCTCGCGCGGCTGCTGCTCGCCGCTGATATCGAAGTTCTGCAACGAGCGCTGGGTCTGCGCGCCCCAGAGCTTGTCGGCGGGCACGTCGATGGGACCGAAGGTATCTTTTTCCTGGCGGATGGCTGTCATGAAATTCACTCCTTGCAATACAACCCGGCACGGCTGGCTGAGGAATCCGGCTGCCGTTGGCCGCAGAACAGAAGTCGCCGCGTCCAGCGCGAAGGACTGCGACCATAGGGATCCATGCTAGCTCAGCCTCCGCAACAGGGGGCAACATCCCTGTTCGGATAATTTATGTAATACGTAGTTACATTAAGACAAAACCGGACACAGAATCCGAACCGCCTTGCCGGGCCGCCAATTCCATGCGCACTGTTTTTTCCGTCGACAACTTCATGCCATCGAGCTACAGCACGCCGATGGTGCTTGCCTCCATCGCCATTGCGGTGTTCGCCTCCTATGTGAGCCTGGGCCTGGCCCGCCGCATGAGCCTGACATCGAGCGGCGTGAGCCAGGTCTGGTGGGCAATCGGTTCCATGGTGATGGGCACGGGCATCTGGGCCATGCATTTCATAGGCATGCAGGCCTTCCAGCTGCCCATTACCCTGGGCTACGACGGCCTGCTCACGCTGGCGTCCTGGACTTCGGCCGTCGTGGCCTCGGGCATTGCCCTGGCCGTGGCCGCCCGCCCCGACTACCGCTGGCCGCAGTTCCTGGGCGCCTCTCTGGCCATGGGCGGCGGCATCTGCGCCATGCATTACCTGGGCATGCTGGCCATCAAGATGTCCATTCCCATCGGCTGGGACTGGCGGCTGGTGATGGCATCGGCCTTTGTCGCCGTGCTGGCCTCGGCCGTGGCCCTGAATCTGTTTCGCGTGCTGTGCTCGCTCTCGGGCGGGCGGCTATGGCTGTTCCAGGCCCTGGCGGCTCTGGTCATGGGTTTCGCCATCTGCGGCATGCACTACACCGGCATGTCGGCCGCCCACTTTGCCCAGGGCGCCGTCTGCCTGACGGCCGAGGCTCTGGGCGGCCCTGAATTGACCACCCTCATCATCGCCACCACGGCCATGCTGCTGATCGCCACCCTGTTCAGCACCCTGCTGGACGCACGCCTGCAAAGCACGGCGTTTCAGCTCAACCAGTCGCTGCAGGAGAGCAATGCC
>JAFAIY010000040.1 GCA_019236485.1 Comamonas sp.
CATCACGCTGCTGCTGGTGCTGCTGAGCCTGTTCGGCTGGATGGGCCTGGCCGACTATGTGCGCGCCGAGTTCCTGCGCAACCGCCAGCTCGACTATGTGAAGTCGGCCCAGGCCCTGGGTGCGAGCAACCACTCCATCATCTTCCGCCATATCCTGCCCAACAGCATGACCCCCGTGATCACGTTCTTGCCGTTTCGCATGAGCGGCGCGATCCTGGCGCTGACCTCGCTGGACTTTCTGGGCCTGGGCGTGCCCCCCGGCACCCCTAGCCTGGGCGAGCTGTTGTCCCAGGGCAAGAACAATATCGACGCCTGGTGGATTTCCCTGTCGACCTTTGGCGTGCTGGTCATCACCCTGCTGCTGCTGACCTTTATGGGCGATGCGCTGCGCGATGCGCTGGACCCGCGCAAGCAGGCCGCCACGGGTGCGGCCGCCGAAACGAAAGGCCGCTCATGAGCCAGAGTGAAAAACCGGGCCCCCTGCTGGCCGTGCACGAGCTGGGCGTGCGCTTCGGCGCCAAGCAGGTGGTGCAGGGCGTGAGCTTCGAGATGGCAGCTGGCGAGAAGCTGGCGCTGGTGGGCGAGTCGGGCTCGGGCAAGTCGGTGACCGCGCTGTCGCTGCTGCGCCTTGCAGGTGAGGCCCAGCTATCGGGTCAGGCCTTGCTGGACGGGCGCGACCTGCTGCGTATTTCGGAGCGCGAGATGCGGGCCGTGCGCGGCGGCGACATCGCCATGATCTTCCAGGAGCCGATGACGGCGCTCAACCCGCTGATGCCCGTGGGCGAGCAGGTGGCCGAGGTGCTGCAGCTCAAGCAGGCTCTGAGCAAGGCCCAGGCCCAGAGGCAGGCGGTGGAGCTGTTGGCCACCACGGGCATCCCCGAGCCCGAGCGCCGCGCGCAGTCCTATGCCTTCCAGCTCAGCGGTGGCCAACGCCAGCGCGCCATGATCGCCATGGCGCTGGCCAGCCGCCCCAGGCTGCTGCTGGCCGACGAGCCGACCACGGCGCTGGACGTGAGCCTGCGCGGCCAGATTCTGGATCTGCTGGCCGATCTCCAGCGCCAGACGGGCATGGCCGTGCTCATGATCACCCACGATCTGCATCTGGTGCGGCGCTTTGCGGACCGCGTGGCGGTGATGGAAAAAGGCCGTCTGGTCGAGCAGGGCGCGGTGGCCCAGGTCATGCATAGCCCGCAGCATCCGTACACGCGCAAGCTGCTGGGGAGCACGCCGGTGCGCAATGTGAACGAGGCCGAGCCGGCGCCGGAGGTGGCCGAGCTGGTGCATGCCAGATCGCTGAGCGTGAGCTATCCCACGCCTGTGCCCGGGATTCGCGGCTGGTTCCGCAAGGGGGAGTTCGTGGCCGTCCAGGGCGCGGACCTGGGGCTCAAGCCCGGGCGCACGCTGGGGGTGATAGGCGAATCGGGCTCGGGCAAGTCCACGCTGGCCCAGGCCGTGCTGGGTCTGCTGCCCCATGGCGGCGAGCTGCAGGTGACGGGTCAGCGCTGGCAGCAGCCCGCCATGCGCAACAGCGCGGCCAATCTGGCACTGCGGCGCCGGATCCAGGTGGTGTTCCAGGATCCGTTCTCCTCGCTGTCGCCGCGCCTGACGGTGGAGGAAATCGTGGGCGAAGGCCTGTTAATTCATGCGCCACAGCTGAGCCCGCCGCAGCGCCGCGAGCGCGTGCTCCAGATGCTGGGTGAGGTGGGCATGGACGAGGCGCAGTTCCCCGGCCTGTTGCAGCGCTATCCGCACGAGTTCTCGGGCGGCCAACGTCAGCGCCTGGCGATTTCGCGCGCGCTGATCATGGAGCCCGAGATCCTGGTGCTGGACGAGCCGACCAGCGCTCTCGACGTCACCATCCAGCAGCAGGTGCTGGCCTTGCTGCAGCGGCTGCAGCAGCAGCGCGGCCTGGCCTATCTGCTGATTACCCACGATGTGGACGTGATCCGGGCCATGGCCCATGAGGTGCTGGTCATGAAGGACGGCCGGATCGTGGAGCAGGGCGGCGTGCACGGCGTGCTGTCGGCGCCGCGCGAAGCCTATACGCGCAAGCTGGTCGAGGCCGCGGGCGGCGTCGCGGTGGCCCAGGTTCGCGGAAATTGATAGCGCCCGGCGCAGACTGGTCAATGGTTATGACGCTGAAATGCCGGAATTCTGCGGCGCAGCCCTGGCTGCGGCCCGCGCGACAGGCCCGAAAACACCGAATCCATACTCGAAAGTTTGTATTTTTCCGGCGCGATTTCTCAGGCTGTGGCCTAATATGGCGTTTTTCAACCTTCCAATTGAGAATTCGACATGGGCAACAAGATCGTTACCGAAGCAGACCGCAAGGCCACTCCCCGTCCTCAGACTCCTAACGGCGTGACCCTGCCCACTCCCGGCCGTGGCCAGCAAGTGAGCCGCGCCCGCGGTGCTCACACCCACACCAAGAAGAACCCCGGCAAGCGCCACGGTTAATCGGTCCGGTCCGCCGGCGCGCGCCATGCGCGCAGCTGCTGCGGCCTTGCCGATGGAAAAAGCCCTCTCACTTCGGTGCGAGGGCTTTTTTGTTTGGGACACATATTCAGCGCTGCAGGGCCTGGAGCTTGCGGCGCAGCTGTTGCACCTCCTCTATCAGGTCCGTGGTCAGGGCCGCCAGCTGGGGATCGGCGTCGAAGCTGTGCTCAAGCTGGGCGATGCGCCGGGCGCGCACCAGGGTCTGGCTGCTGAAGCGCCATTGCTCGGCACCGATCTCGTTGCTGCCGCCCGCGTTGTCGTAGCTGATGACGCCGGTGCGCACATGCTCTATCACCCATTGCTGGCTGGTGCTGCAGTGGCGGGCCAGTTCCTGCAGGTCCAGGCAGGCCTGGTCCAGCAGCTCGGCCGGTTCGTAGAAGGGGTAGTGATTGCTGCTCATGGGTTGCTCTCTCAGCTCAGGCTACGGGCATCAAAGCCGGGGAAGGCCTTGGCGAAGTCGGCATAAGCCTGCTTCTGCGCGGCGCTTGCGGCGGGCGGGAACACCACGTCCAGCACCAGGTACAGGTCTCCGGGCGTGACGGCGGGCAGGCCTTTGCCCTTGACGCGCAGCTTGCGCCCCGAGCGGTAGCCGGCCGGCACGGTGACCTCCAGCTCGCCGGCCAGGGTCTTGAAGCGCGTGGGGCCGCCGAGTTCGGCTTCCCAGGGCGCCAGCGGCACGCGCTGATAGACATCCTTGCCTTCGCTCCACCAGCGCGGGTCGCTGCGAAAGTGCACCTCCAGCAGCAGATCTCCGGCAGCCCCCTTGCCCATGCCGGGATTGCCCTGGCCGGCCAGGCGGATCATCTGCCCTTCGCGCACCCCCTTGGGAATGCTGACCTGCAGCTCCTTGTCCTTGTAGCTGGGTATGCCCTGATCGTCGAGCACGGTGCTGCGTAGGTGCAGGGAACGTACGGCGCCGCGGTAGCTGTCTTCCAGATCCAGCTCTATGCTGGCGTGCTGGTCTTGGCCGCGCATGTCCGGCATGCCGTGGCTGCCGGGCCGGCTGCGCCGCGCGCGGGCCGCCTGTCCGAACATATGCGAAAAAAAGTCGCTGAAGTCGGCCTCTCCCCCGGCGCCGTCGCGGCCGCGGAAATGAAACTCCTGCTGATCCCAGTCCGGCGGAGGCTGGAAGCCGCCCGAGCCTGCCGCTGTCGCATCTCCCATGCTGTCATAGGCTGCGCGTTTTTCGGGGTCCGAGAGCACGGTATTGGCCTCGTTGAGCTCGGCCATGCGCTGGGGCGCATTTTTTTCCTTGCTGATATCGGGGTGGTATTTGCGGGCGAGCTTGCGATAGGCCTTCTTGATGTCGTCGGCCGAAGCACTCTTGTCCACCCCAAGTATCTTGTAGTAGTCCTTGTAGTCCATGGATTCACCCATCATCAAGCCAGAACGGCGGATTGCCGGTTGCACGGCGCTTTCAGTCGCCACTATAGAAAAGAATAGGGACGCGGCCTATGGCTTCAAGGGCCGGTGTTGTGCGTGATCAAGCACTGTCAAAGCCGGATTGGCAATAAGGCGCTACCATTGCTGCCGCCCGATTCGGCTGGGCTGGCAGGTGCCGGCCCGATGGGGCGAAGAGATGAAGCAAGAAATGAACAAGGCGGATGAGTGGTTGGTGGTATGCCTGTGTGCGGCCTGGTGCGGCACCTGCAAGGAATACCTGCAGCCTTTTGAGCGGCTGGCGGCCCAGTTTCCGCAGATGCGCTTTGTCTGGCTGGATGTGGAAGACCGCGAGGACGTGGCTGGCGATCTGGATGTGGAGACCTTTCCCACGGTGCTGGTGGCCCAGGGGCAACGGGCTAGGTTTCTGGGGCCGGTGCTGCCGCAGACCGCTGTCCTGGCGCGCATGCTGCAGTCTCTGCCTCAGGATGCGGCGGCAAGGCCTGCCGATGTGCAGGAGGCCCAGGATTTGCTGCAACGCCTGTTACAGGCCGATGACTTGCAGGAAGTCTTGCGTTAAGTGCTATTTTATGAGAGGCGCTTTTTGCGAAAACAACGGTTTGCGGCTACAATTGCAGCTTCACGACCAAACGGGCGGGTACACACCGCCCGTTTTTTTTGGGCAAATCACGGCCGGGCCTGCTGTTTACGGCGCCAAGAGCTTGATTTGACGGATTTTTCGGGACTGAACTGAATACACGTGGCATTACAGCAAATCGTTGAACAAACCGTGACGGGTCTGGGCTATGACCTGGTTGAAATTGAACGCTCGGCAGGAGGCCTGCTGCGCATCACGATTGATTTGCCTTGGCAGGCGCCGGAGGAAGGTGCGCCTGAGCTGCCCGAGGGGATGGCCCCCGCACAGTTCGTGACAGTGGAAGACTGCGAGAAGGTCACACGTCAGCTGCAGTTTGCGCTGGAGGTCGATGGCGTGGACTATGCCCGACTGGAGGTTTCCTCTCCAGGGATTGACCGGCTTTTGCGTCACGAACAGGATTTCATCCGCTTTGAAGGCGAGATGGTGGACCTTACGCTCAAGGAGCCCATCGGGGCGGCCGGCGGCGAGAAGATCAATGCCAATCGCAAGAAGTTTCGTGGCACGCTGGAGCGTGCGGAGGGCGGTGGCTGGCAGCTTGTCTGGAGCGACGAGCCTCCGGTCAAACCCGGGGTGCGCGTGAGCAAGAAGCGCGAGCCGGCTCCGCTGCACGCACTGGGCTTTACGCTGGACGAGTTGCGAGAAGTTCGTCTGGCACCGATTGTGAATTTCAAAGGACGTGCGGCCAAGCCCGAGTGAGGCGGCTGAAGCGTTTGAATCTTTTGGGGCAAAGAGGCGAAAAGCTGTGGTCCTCTTTGTGTGATTGAAATAGGAGAGTCGTCGCATGAATCGCGAACTGTTGATGTTGGTTGAAGCCATTTCGCGTGAAAAGAACGTGGAACGCGATGTGGTGTTTGGTGCCGTGGAATCCGCGCTGGCACAGGCCACCAAGAAGCTGTACCAAGGTGAAGTAGACATCCGCGTGTCCATCGATCGCGAAAGCGGCGACTACGACACCTTCCGCCGCTGGGTGGTCGTGTCCGACGACGCCGGCCTGCAAAACCCCGACGCCGAAGAAATGCTGATGGACGCGGAAGAGCGCGTGGCCGGCATTCAGGTGGGTGAATTCATCGAAGAGCAGATCGAATCCCTGCCCATCGGTCGCATCGGCGCCATGGCTGCCAAGCAGGTCATCCTGCAGAAGATTCGGGATGCCGAGCGCGAAATGCTGCTCAACGAATTCCTGGCCCGTGGCGAGAAGATCTTCACCGGCACGGTCAAGCGCATGGACAAGGGCGACATCATTGTCGAATCCGGCCGTGTGGAAGGCCGCCTCAAGCGTAGCGAGATGATCCCCAAGGAAAATCTGCGCAACGGCGACCGCGTGCGCGCCATGATCATGGAAGTGGACGCCACGCTGCGCGGCGCGCCCATCATCCTGTCGCGCTCGGCCCCCGAGTTCATGGTGGAGCTGTTCCGCAACGAAGTGCCCGAGATCGAGCAGGGCCTGCTGGAGATCAAGAGCTGCGCCCGCGACTCTGGCAGCCGCGCCAAGATCGCCGTGCTCTCGCACGACAAACGCGTGGACCCCATCGGCACCTGCGTGGGTGTGCGCGGTACGCGTGTCAACGCCGTGACCAATGAGCTGGCCGGCGAGCGCGTGGACATCGTGCTGTGGTCCGAGGACCCCGCCCAGTTCGTGATCGGTGCTCTGGCTCCGGCCAATGTCTCCTCCATCGTGGTGGACGAGGAAAAGCACGCCATGGACGTGGTGGTGGACGAGGAAAACCTGGCCATCGCCATCGGCCGCGGCGGTCAGAACGTGCGTCTGGCCTCCGAGCTCACGGGCTGGAAAATCAACATCATGGACGCTGCCGAGTCTGCCCAGAAGCAGGCTGACGAATCGGCTGTCTCGCGCAAGCTGTTCATGGAAAAGCTGGATGTGGACGAGGAAATCGCCGGCATCCTGATCGAAGAAGGTTTTGAGACCCTGGAAGAAGTGGCGTATGTGCCGCTGCAGGAAATGCTCGAAATCGAAGCTTTCGACGAAGAGACGGTGAACGAGCTGCGCAGCCGCGCCAAGGATGCATTGCTGAGTCAGGAAATTGCTCGCGAAGAGAATGTGAGCAAGGCATCCGAGGATCTGCTGTCGCTGGACGGCATCACGTCCGAGCTGGTGGACAAGCTGGCTCAGGCTGGCGTGCACTCCCGCGACGATCTGGCCGACCTGGCCATCGACGAGCTGACCGAAATCACCGGTCAGACCGCCGAAGAGGCCAAGGCCTTGATCATGAAGGCGCGTGAGCACTGGTTCACCGATGGGCAAGAGTAAGGTCAGGGAGGTTCAGAGCATTTATGTCGAGTAATACGGTTGCAGAATTTGCGAAAGAGCGCAACACGACCCCTGATACCTTGCTGCAGCAGCTCAAGGCGGCCGGGGTGGACAAGGTCAGCACCGCCGATGCGCTGACCGAAGGTGACAAGCAGCGTTTGCTGAGCCACCTGCAGACCAGCCATGGCAGTGCGGCCAAGAAGATCACACTGACCAAGAAGTCCACCAGCGAGATCAAGCAGGCGGACTCCTCGGGCCGCGCCCGTACGATTCAGGTGGAGGTGCGCAAGAAGCGCACCTTTGTGAAGCGGGAAGACACACCCGCCGAAGCCCAGGCCAATGCCGAGAGCATGGCCAAGGCAGTGCAGGAACGTGCCGCAGCTCAGGAGCTGGCACGTCGTGAAGAAGTAGCTCGCCACGAAGTTGAGCAGTTGCGCCATCAGGAAGAAGAATTGGCCAAGGAACGTCAAGAGCGCGAAGAGCGCGAGCGCCGCGAGCGTGAAGCCGAGGAACGTGCTGCAGCTTATGCGGCCGCGGAGGTCGCCAAGGTGGCTGAAGCCAAGGCGGCAAAGGAAGAAGAAAAGCGCGGCCATGCTGCCGAAGCCGCAGCCCGTGCTGCGGCCCAAGCCGAGGCCCGTGCCAAAGCGGAAGCCGAATCCCAGGCCAAGGCGGCTGAAGAAGCCAGCCGCGCCAAGGATCTGGACGAGCGCCGCCGCAAGGCCCTGGCCGAGGCGGAAGCCATCCGTGCCATGATGGCCGCGCCCAAGAAGGTACTGGTCGCCAAGAAGCCCGAGGAGCCCAAGAAGGCTGCTCCGGCTGCCGCTGATGCCAAGAAGCCCGTTGCCGCCAAGGATGGCAACAAGCCTGCAGGCAGCGCCGGTGCAGCCAACGCCGGTGGCGGTGCCCGTCCTGGCAAGGAAGTCAAGTCCGCCAAGCTGTCCTCGAGCTGGTCCAACGACAGCGCCGGCAAGAAGAAGGAAATCAAGACCCGTGGCGATAGCTCGGGTGGTGTGGGACGTTCCAACTGGCGCGGTGGCCCCAAGGGTGGCCGTCGCGGCAATGACCGCAACGAGCAGCACCAGCAGCAGGCTCCCGAGTTCCGCCAGCTGGAGATCTCCGTGCCCGAGACCATCACCGTGGCCGAACTGGCCCACAAGATGGCCATCAAGGCATCGGAGCTCATCAAGGTGTTGATGAAGATGGGCCAGATGGTCACCATCAACCAGCCGCTGGACCAGGACACCGCCATGATCGTGGTGGAGGAAATGGGCCATACCGCCAAGGTTGCGGCACTGGACGATCCCGAAGCCTTCACGGCCGAGGAAGTCTCCAACTCCGAAGCCGAGCTGCTGCCGCGCGCTCCCGTGGTGACCGTCATGGGTCACGTGGACCACGGCAAGACCTCGCTGCTGGACTACATCCGTCGCACCAAGGTGGCTGCGGGCGAAGCCGGCGGCATTACCCAGCACATCGGCGCCTACCATGTGAGCACGCCGCGCGGCATCGTCACCTTCCTGGACACCCCCGGTCACGAGGCCTTCACGGCCATGCGTGCCCGCGGTGCCAAGTCCACGGACATCGTGATTCTGGTGGCCGCTGCCGATGACGGCGTGATGCCCCAGACCAAGGAAGCCATCAAGCACGCCAAGGCTGCTGGTGTTCCCATCGTGGTCGCCATCACCAAGGCCGACAAGCCCGATGCCAACCCAGACCGCGTCAAGCAGGAGCTGGTGGTGGAAGAGGTGCTGCCCGAAGAATACGGCGGCGACTCTCCGTTCATCGCCGTGTCCTCCAAGACCGGCCAGGGCATTGACGAGCTGCTGGAGCAGGTGCTGCTGCAGGCCGAAGTGCTGGAGCTCAAGGCGCCTGTGGACGCCGCTGCCAAGGGTATCGTGATCGAAGCCCAGCTGGACAAGGGCCGCGGTACCGTGGCCACGGTGCTGGTGCAGTCCGGTACGCTGAAGGTCGGCGATATCGTGCTGGCCGGTCAGACCTATGGCCGCGTGCGCGCCATGCTGGACGAAGACGGCAAGCAGGCCAAGGAAGCCGGCCCGTCGATTCCCGTCGAGATCCAGGGTCTCAACGAAGTGCCTCAGGCCGGCGACGATTTCATGGTGTTGAGCGACGAACGCCGTGCCCGTGAAATTGCCACCTACCGTGCCGGCAAGTTCCGCAACACCAAGCTGGCCAAGCAGCAAGCTGCCAAGCTGGAGAACATGTTTGCCGAGATGTCCGCCGGCGATGTGCAGACTCTGCCCATCATCATCAAGGCCGACATGCAAGGTTCGCAGGAAGCTCTGGCTGCCTCGCTGCTCAAGCTGTCTACCGACGAGATCAAGGTCCAGCTGGTGTACTCCGGCGTGGGCGGTATCTCGGAATCCGACGTCAACCTGGCGCTGGCTTCCAAGGCCATCATCATCGGCTTCAACGTGCGTGCAGACGCCCAGGCCCGCAAGACGGCCGAAGGCAACGACGTGGATGTCCGCTACTACAACATCATCTACGACGCCGTGGATGAGGTGAAGGCGGCGATGTCCGGCATGCTGGCGCCCGAGAAGCGCGAAGAGATCATCGGTATGGCCGAGATCCGCACCGTGTTCGTGGCAACCAAGATCGGTACGATCGCCGGTTCCTACATCACCCAGGGTCATGTCACCCGCAGTGCGCATTTCCGCCTGCTGCGCGACAATGTGGTCATCTACACGGGCGAGATCGAGTCGCTGCGCCGCATGAAGGACGATGTCAAGGAAGTCAAGGAAGGCTTCGAGTGCGGTATCAAGCTGCGCAACTACAACGACATCAAAGAAGGCGACATGCTGGAAGTCTTCGAGATCAAGGAAATCGCTCGTACGCTGTAATTTCCGATGGCAACTCGAAAGAAATCTGCTGCGCCCAACCGCAGCTTCAAAGTCTCCGACCAGATCCAGCGCGATCTGTCGGAGCTGATCGCCCGCGAGTTGAAGGACCCGCGCGTCGGTATGGTCACGCTGCAAGGCGTGGAGGTGACTCCCGACTATGCCCACGCCAAGGTGTTCTTCAGCGTGCTCGTCGGCGATCCCGAAGCGACGCTGGAAGCCCTCAACCAGGCCGCGGGCTTTCTGCGCAACGGCCTGTTCAAGCGTTTGCACATTCATACCGTGCCCACGCTGCATTTCATTTATGACCGCACGACGGAACGCGCCGCCGACATGAATGCCTTGATCGCCAAGGCCGTGGCCTCGCGCGGTCCCGAAGAAGAGTAAGCAATGAACGCCCCTCGCACACGGGTGCAGCGGCGCCCTGTGCATGGGGTGTTGCTGCTCGATAAACCGCTGGGATGGTCCAGCAACGATATCCTGCAGAAGGTCAAGTGGCTGCTGCGCGCCGAAAAGGCCGGGCATACGGGCACGCTTGACCCGCTGGCCAGCGGCGTGTTGCCGCTGTGCTTTGGCGCTGCGACCAAATTCAGTCAGCTTCAGCTCGAAGCGGAGAAAACCTACGAAGCCATTGCCCGCCTGGGCCAGACCACGACCACGGCCGATGCCGAGGGCGATGTGGTGCTGGAGCGGGCCGTGGATCTGGCCGCCATCACGCCCGAGCGTCTGGCCGAGGTGCAGGCCCGGTTCACCGGCGACATCCAGCAGGTGCCGCCCATGCACAGCGCGCTCAAGAAGGATGGCAAGGCGCTCTACGAATATGCCCGCGCGGGCATTGAGGTTGAGCGTCCGGCCCGCGATGTCACGATTCATGCCTTGAATCTGGCTCTGGTGCAGGACGATCAAGGGCATCCGGCCATCAAGATGAGGGTGACCTGCAGCAAGGGCACTTATATCCGCACCTTGGGCGAAGACGTGGGCGAGGCCTTGGGCTGTGGCGCCCATTTGCGTTTTCTGCGGCGGGTGGAAACCGGCGGCATCGAGGTCTCGCGCTGCGTGACGCTGGAGGCGCTGGAAGCCATGAGCGATGAAGAGCGTGTTGCGCAGGTCCAGCCTGTGGATGCCTTGCTGCACCGTCATGCCGTCGTCACCTTGGGTGAACAGGATGCAGGACGCTTTCTATCAGGCCTGCGCCGCCGAGGGTCTTGGGCCGATGCCCCGGCCGTGGCGGTGTATGGTGAGCGCCCGCATGCCCTTTTGGGGGTAGGCCGTGTGGTGAGCGGGGAGTTGATTCCCGAGCGCCTGCTCAGTCCGCTGGAAATTCAACAGATTTTAGAAGGAACGCCGCGTCCACAAGCAAGCGGCATTTTGGAAACATTATGAGCAAACAAATCCGCAACATTGCGATCATTGCGCACGTTGACCACGGCAAGACCACCATGGTGGACCAGCTGCTGCGCCAGTCCGGCACTTTTGCCGAACACGAAAAAGTCGTCGATACCGTGATGGACAACCACGCCATCGAACGCGAGCGCGGCATCACGATTCTGGCCAAGAACTGTGCCGTGTCCTGGAAGGACACCCACATCAACATTCTCGACACACCGGGCCACGCGGACTTCGGCGGTGAAGTGGAGCGCGCCCTGTCCATGGTGGACGGTGTGGTGCTGCTGATCGATGCGCAGGAAGGCCCCATGCCCCAGACGCGCTTCGTGACCAAGAAGGCTCTGGCCCTGGGCCTGCGCCCCATCGTGGTGGTGAACAAGGTGGACAAGCCCGGCGCCAACCCCGACAAGGTGATCAACGCCGCTTTCGACTTGTTCGACAAGCTCGGCGCCACCGACGAGCAGCTGGACTTCCCCGTGGTCTACGCCTCGGGCATCAACGGCTGGTCCTCCAAGGAAGAGGGCGAGCCCGGTGCCAAGTGGGGCGATGACATGTCGGCCCTGTTCGACACCATCCTGGAGCATGTGCCTTCCGTGAAGGGCGATGAAAACGCTCCTCTGCAGATGCAGGTCTCTGCACTGGACTATTCCACCTTCGTGGGCCGTATCGGCGTGGGCCGCATCACCCAGGGTACGCTCAAGGCCGGCCAGAACGTGCTGGTCATGGCTGGCCCCGATGGCAAGAGCTACAGCGGCAAGATCAACCAGATCCACACCTTCCAGGGCCTGGACCGTGTGCAAGCCAACGAAGCCGGTCCTTCGGAAATCGTGCTGATCAGCGGTATCGAAAACATCGGTATCGGCGAGACCATCACCGATCCCGCTAATCCCGCACCGCTGCCTATGCTCAAGATCGACGAGCCCACGCTGACCATGAATTTCTGCGTGAACACCTCGCCTCTGGCAGGTCGTGAAGGCAAGTTCGTGACCAGCCGCCAGATCTGGGACCGCCTGCAGAAGGAGCTGCGCTCCAATGTGGCCCTGCGCGTCAAGGAAACCGACGAAGACGGTATCTTTGAAGTGTCCGGCCGCGGTGAACTGCACCTGACGATTCTGCTGGAAGAAATGCGCCGCGAAGGCTACGAGCTGGCCGTGTCCAAGCCCCGCGTGGTGATGCAGATGATCGACGGCGTGAAGCACGAGCCTATCGAGCTGGTGACGGCCGACATCGAAGAAGGCCATCAGGGCGGCGTGATGCAGGCTCTGGGCGAGCGCAAGGGCGAGCTGGTGAACATGGAACCCGATGGCCGCGGTCGCGTGCGTCTGGAATACCGCATCCCGGCCCGTGGCCTGATCGGTTTCACCAACGAATTCCTGAACCTGACCCGTGGTTCCGGCCTGATCGCCAACATCTTCGACAGCTACGAACCCCATAAGGGCGACATCGGCGGCCGCAAGAACGGCGTGCTGATCTCCATGGACGACGGTGAAATCTTCACCTACGCCCTGGGTAAGCTGGACGACCGAGGCCGCATGTTCGTGAAGGCCGGCGACCCCGTGTACGAAGGCATGATCATCGGCATCCACAGCCGCGACAACGATCTGGTGGTGAACGCCACGCGTACCAAGCAGCTGACCAACTTCCGTGTGAGCGGCAAGGAAGACGCGATCAAGATCACGCCTCCCATCGAGCTGTCGCTGGAATACGGCGTGGAATTCATCGAAGACGACGAGCTGTTGGAAATCACGCCTGTCAGCCTGCGCGTGCGCAAGCGTTTCCTGAAGGAACACGATCGCAAGCGTGCTCAGCGCGAAGCCTGATCCAGGCCTTGCCTCCGACCAAAAAAGGCCCTTAGGGGCCTTTTTTCATGCTGGTGTGGCGAGCTCGCTGATCTGCTGCACCAGCCATTCGGCCATGGGCGAGAGGCTGCGTCTGCGCTGCCACACCACGCCATAGCTGGATGCCATGGGCGGAACCTGCGCGGCACGGATGGCATGCAGCAGTCCGGCCTCCAGGGATGGGCGCACCACGGGCTCAATGGCCGCCAGCACCGTGTCGGTATGAAGAGTGAGCTGGATCAGGCTGCTCACGTCATCGCATTCCACGGCCAGCAATTCCTTCTCGTGTGCGAGTTGCAGTTGCTCGCACAGCGCCGCGCGCACCGCTTGCGGCAGACGTACCGAAGCGAGCCCGTAGCCATGCAGCCGAGCCAGATCCCGGCCGGCTGCCGGGCCGCGTTGCGACAGCAGCGGGTGGCCACTGCGCACATACAGTCCGCCAGGCTGGGGCGGCAGCTGGCGCACGACCCAGTCGCTGCCGGCCGGGAGCTCCCGGCTCTCCGCCACAAAGAATTCGATTTCTTCCTCTCCTAGGCTTTGCAGCATTTGCTGCCAGTTGCCGAGGATGGCGCGTACGCGCACCTGCGGAAACTGCGCGCGTGAGCGCCGCAGCAGCGGGGGCAGCAGAAACTGTGTGGGAAGAGGTCCGAAGCCGCAGGCCGTGTCGCCCATCAGCCGCTCGCGGTAGAGCTGCACATCGCGCTGCAGATTGCGGCTCTCCTGCACCAGCGCACGCGCGCGCTCCAGCATGAACTGCCCGGCAGCCGTAGGGCGTACCTCACCCGTACCGCGCTCAAACAGCCTCATGCCGAACTCCTGTTCCGCGGCCTGCACGCTGCGTGTGAGCGCGGGCTGGCTCAGATGCAGCTGCTCGGCGGCTCGTGCGTAATTGCGCTTGTCTGCGAGGGTGACCAGATGCTGCAGTCGGCGTATGTCCATGCTCGATAAGTCCAGTGCATTGAAATTGCATTGACTATGCATTGGACGCAAGCCTTGAGTCTGCCCAGAATGTGACAGCGCATTGAGATTTCCATGGGTTCTGGTGCTCCAGCCCTTATCGATCAAGCGCTGATGGCTATAACAACAGGGAGACGGGAAATGATGTTGCGCGGGACTTTCAGAAGCGGCCTGGCCATGGTGGCGGTCGCGGGCCGGGTGGCGGGCTGCGCCAGTGCCCCCGGTGGAGATTCGGCGGCGAGCGCGGGGCAGGCCAGCCCTCAGACCCTGCAGAGGCAGGCGGACTTCGCCAAAGACCTGCCGCCCGAGGATGCCGAGGATCGC
>JAFAIY010000098.1 GCA_019236485.1 Comamonas sp.
GGAAGCCCCCACATAGGCGCTGAACCAGGCCCAGTGCGACAGCGGGGTGAGCAGCACGAAGATCATATTGCCCATGATCTTGCTCTGCACCAGGCTGGACGAGCTGTTGGCGAAAGCGTTCTGCAGCATGCTCATCATCACCAGGCCGGGGATGAGGAATGCGGTATAGGGAATGCGGTCATAGACCATGACCCGGCCTTCGAGCACATGGCCGAACACCAGCAGGTACAGCACGGCTGTGAGCACGGGCGCGGCAATGGTCTGAAAGCTCACCTTCCAGAAGCGCAGCACTTCCTTCTTGAGCAGAGTCTGCCAGCCGTTCATGCCGCACCTCCCGCGCTTTTGGCTTCCTGGTTCATGATGTGAATGAACACGTCTTCCAGATCGGCGCGGCGGATCTCCACATCCTCGGGCGTCACGCCGCCTTCGCGCAGCGCCGCCAGCAGTTGCTCCACATCGCCCGCATGGGCCGCGGGAATCTGCACGATACGACCCGTGACACGCGCACGATCGGCCACAGCCTTGGGCAGCGCGCTATCGGTCTTGAACTGCAGCACATTGCTGGAGGCCGATTTGAGCAGATCGCTCATGGCCGAGAGGCGCACGATCTCGCCATGCTTGAGCATGGCCACGCGGCTGCACAAGGCCTCGGCCTCTTCCAGGTAATGGGTCGTCAGCAGCACCGTATGGCCCTGCTTGTTGAGCTTGGCGATGAAATGCCACAGCGTCTGGCGCAGCTCCACGTCCACGCCTGCCGTGGGCTCGTCGAGCACGATAATGGGCGGCTTGTGCACCAGAGCCTGGGCGACCAGCACGCGGCGCTTCATGCCGCCCGAGAGCTGGCGCATATTGTTGTGCGCCTTGTCGGTCAGGCCCAGGCTGTCCAGCAGCTCGTCGATCCAGGCCTCGTTGTTCTTGACGCCGAAATAGCCGGACTGGAACTGCAGCGCCTCGCGCACCGTGAAGAACGGGTCGAACACCAGCTCCTGCGGCACGATGCCCAGCTTGCGGCGCGCATCGGCGTAATCGGCCTGCACATCGCTGCCCTGCACCAGCACGCGTCCGCCCGAGGCCTTGGACAGACCCGCCAGAATGCTGATCAGCGTGGTCTTGCCCGCGCCGTTGGGGCCGAGCAGACCGAAGAATTCGCCTTCCTCAATATCCAGGCTCACCGATTTGAGGGCCTGGAACTCCCCCTTGGGGGTGTGGTAGGTCTTGGAGACGGATTGGAATGAAACTGCGGACATGTAGCCCCTGATTCTAGGGCTTGGCCATAGCTTGCGCCGCAGCGGGGCTTAGGCGTCCCGGGAGCGGCCGCCGGCCTCATCCTGGCGCGCTGCTTCAGCCTCGGACGCGGCCGCAGGCAGCAGCAGGCCGTCCACCCCATACAGGGCGGCCATGGACTGCAGCCCCTTGGGCAGGCCGCTGACGAGCAGCTGCTTGCCGGCCTCCTGCGCCGCACGGCGGCAGGCCAGCAGCACGGCCAGGGCCGAGGAATCGAACACCTTGACCGCACTGGCATCCACCGGCACCTGCTGGGCGCTATGGCCCACGACCAGGGGGCGCAGGCGCAGCAGGCACTCGCGCGCCTGCCGGTAGGTCAACTCCCTGGGCAGTTGCAGAGGATGGGTCTGAGATGAAGCCATGACTTGAAGCCGAAAGGAGTGAGTACTACTTGTTGGCTGCCGAGGCCGGCATGGAGCTGCGCGAAGCCAGGGTCTTGATCAGGCCGTCGATGCCGTTGGCATTGATTTCCTGCGCGAACTGGTTGCGGTAGGTCTCGACCAGCCACACGCCCAGAACATTGAAGTTGTAGAGCTTCCAGCCGCCATCGGACTGCTTTTCGAGGCGGAAGTCCAGCTGCACCGGGTCGCCGCGGCCGTTGACCTGGGTGCGCACCAGCACATCGGTGTCGCCCGCGGCCATGCGCAGCGGCCTGACGGTAATGGTCTGGTCCACCACCTGGGCCAGCGCGCCAGCATAGGTGCGCACCAGCAGGCCCTTGAACTCGTCCTGCAGACGCTGGCGCTGCTCGGGCGTGGCCTGGCGCCAGGCCGGGCCCACGGAGGCCGAGGTCATGCGGCGGAAGTCCACATAGGGCATGACTTTCTCGTTGACCAGGGCATTGATCTTGGCGGGGTCGCCGCTGCGCAGCGAGGCGTCCTTCTTGATGGTTTCCAGCACGTCCGTCGAGACGCGCTTGACCAGGGCATCGGGCGCCTCTTCGGCGGCCTGCGCCGCAGGCAGACCCAGATTCAGGGCCAGCACCGCACCGACGGCCATGCCCCACATACGACGATTGATATTCATTGATTTCTCCATGGCCCGCCAGTGTCATTGACTCCGGCCGG
>JAFAIY010000190.1 GCA_019236485.1 Comamonas sp.
CGCTGCTCGTGCACTACAGCAGCGACTACGTTTTCGACGGCAGCGGCAATATGCCCTGGCGGGAAGGCGATGCCACAGGCCCTCTGTCCGTCTATGGACAGACCAAGCTGGAAGGCGAGCAGCGCATACAGCAAGCGGGCGGCGCACACTTGATTCTGCGCACCAGCTGGGTCTATGCAGCGCGCGGCGGCAACTTCGCCAAGGCCATGCTGCGCCTGGCCCAGGAGCGCGACAGCCTGTCCGTCATCGACGATCAGTGGGGTGCGCCTACAGGTGCCGATCTGCTGGCCGATGTCACAGCCCATGCCATTCGCCATCTGCGCTCGCACCCCGAAGACGGCGGGCTATACCACTGTGTGGCCGGCGGGGAGACCACCTGGCATGCTTATGCCGGCTATGTGATCGAACAGGCCAGGCAGATACAGCCGGCATTGGCGATCAAGGCTGCGGAAATTCACCCCATTCCTACCAGCGCTTTTCCTACTCCGGCCAGGCGCCCGCAGAACTCGCGCCTGGACACGCGCAAGCTGCAGACCACCTTTGGCCTGCACCTGCCACCCTGGCAGCAGGGCGTGGTCCGCATGCTGAACGAAATCCTTTAAGTCTCAGACAGAACAAGCCATGACTCAGAAACGCAAAGGCATCATCTTGGCTGGCGGCTCCGGCACCCGCCTGCATCCGGCCACTCTGGCGATCAGCAAACAGCTGCTGCCCATCTACGACAAGCCCATGGTCTACTACCCGCTCAGCACCCTGATGCTGGCGGGCATACGCGACATTCTCGTCATCAGCACGCCGCAGGATACGCCACGTTTCGAGCAACTGCTGGGCGACGGCAGTCAATGGGGACTGAATCTGCAATATGCGGTGCAACCCAGCCCGGATGGACTGGCCCAGGCTTTTCTGATCGGTGAACAGTTCCTGGCTGGCGCCCCTAGCGCTCTGGTACTGGGCGACAACATCTTCTACGGCCACGATTTTCAGCTGCTGGTGCGCGAGGCCAGTGCGCAGCAGGCTGGTGCGACCGTGTTTGCCTATCATGTGCAGGATCCCGAGCGCTATGGCGTGGCGGAGTTCGATGCCCAAGGCAGGGTTCTGTCGCTGGAGGAAAAACCGGTCCAGCCCAAATCGAACTATGCCGTCACGGGTCTGTATTTCTACGACAACCAGGTTGTGGGCCTGGCCAAGTCGCTCAAGCCTTCTGCGCGCGGCGAACTGGAGATCACGGACCTCAACCGCCTATATCTGGAGCAGGGGCAGCTGAACGTGCAGCTCATGGGGCGTGGCTACGCCTGGCTGGACACGGGCACGCACGACAGTCTGCTGGAGGCCAGCCAGTTCATCGCCACGCTGGAGCAGCGCCAGGGACTCAAAGTATCCTGCCCCGAAGAGATTGCGTACCGCAACCGCTGGATCGATGCGGCTCAGCTGGAGAGGCTGGCCCAGCCTTTGCTCAAGAACGGCTATGGCAGATATCTGATGCAGTGCCTGAAAGGCGGCGCGCGATGAAGGTGACGCCTACGGCCATCGCGGAGGTGCTGGTCATAGAACCCAAGGTGTTCGGCGATGCCCGAGGCTTCTTTATGGAAAGCTTCAACCAGCAGGCCTTCAATGCAGCCATCGGCACCTGCTATGACTTTGTCCAGGACAATCACAGCCGCTCCGGCCGAGGCGTGCTGCGTGGCCTGCATTACCAACTGCCCCCGCATGCACAGGGCAAGCTGGTGCGGGTGACCAGCGGTGCGGTCTTTGATGTGGCCGTGGATATTCGCCAGGGCTCCACCACTTTCGGCAAGTGGGTGGGGGTCGAGCTGACGGCGGAGAATCACAAGCAGCTCTGGATTCCTCCGGGGTTCGCCCATGGCTTTGTGGTGCTCAGCGACACGGCGGACTTCCTCTACAAGACGACGGCTTACTACGCCCCGCAGTCGGACCGCGGCATTCTGTGGAACGATCCGCAGATAGGCATCCAGTGGCCCGATCTGGGAATGGACTTCCTGCTCTCGGACAAGGACAGAAAACAGCCCCTGCTCAAGGATGCAGAGGTCTTCACGTCGGTCGTATGAGACGTCCGGCTCGGGCTTTAGTCGCGCTGCTGCTGTGACAGAGCCAGGAACCCGTCGATGAGTGGAGCCGTACGGCGCTCGCGCAGGCAGTAGAGATATTCTGGCAGATTCGGCACCTCTCCTGCTATGGGCAAAATGACCAGTTCCGGATGGGCGGAGGCCTCATGCCGCGCAAACACGCTGATGCCCATATCGCGGATCACGGCCTCGCGTATGGCTTCGCGGCTCGCGATCTCGAAAATGCGCGTGGGCACCACGCTGGCAGCAGCCAGCATCTGCTCCGTGAGCTGGCGTGTCATTGAGCCGCGCTCGCGCACGATCAAGGTGTTGCTCGCGAGATCGCCGATCTGGACGGCGGACCGGGTCGCCAGCCTGTGCCGGCGATGCACGACCAGGGTCAGAGGATCCTGCCCCAGCTCGATTCTGCTCAGGCGCGGATCGGTATCCAGATGCGACGAGGTCGCGAGATCCACCTGATATTCAAACAGCGCTTGCATCATCTGCCGCGAGTTGCCGTTCACGATGCTGATATCGACCTTGGGAAACTGCTTGCGATAGCGGTTGATGATGTCCAGCACATAGAACGGAGCGGTGGCACCGATACGCAAATGGCCCTGGCCTATGTCGCAGGACTGGCGCAGCGAGGACTCGACCTGAGCGGTCTGCAGCAGCAACTGCTCGATCTGCGGCAGCATGCGCAGGCCTGCGTCGGTGATGGCGAGGCGCCCGCCTTGCCGCGCAAACAGCTCCACCTCGTAGAGCTCCTCCAGCGCCTTGATCTGCGCCGTGACCGTGGGCTGGCTCAGGCCCAGCTGTCTTGCCGCCTGGGTGATGCTGCCCAGGCGCGCGGTCCAGAAGAATGATTTGAGTTGCGTGACAAACATGAAGGTCGCGGCTGCATGGATGCCGTAGCGTACGCCGATTTCCATTCCGGCGCGCAGGTCGTGCGGCTTTGGGCTGGGTCAGCTCCCAAATTTTCCAATGGCGTCCTCCGAAAATTTCAGATCTGTGACACAGCAGTTTCACATCGGATTTCTACAGTTCCAGCAACCCATGAGGGCTAGGCCTTTATGGCTGATTCACCTTTGTCGTTGATTGGACTGTCTGCCATGCGCCACGCTGTTGTTTCCTGGACTCGTCGCCTCACCCTGGCCGCCGCCGCGGCTTCCGCCCTGCTGAGCCTGGCCTCTGTGGCACATGCCGCCAAGACCGAGCTGCTGGTCTATTCGGCTCTCGAGGCCGACCAGATCAAGGCCTACAAGACCGCCTTTGAGAAATCCCAC
>JAFAIY010000228.1 GCA_019236485.1 Comamonas sp.
GGCCGAGGGCCTGTGCGAGGACGGCATGACGCCGCCGCCGGCCATCAGCGTGTTCGACCCCGACTTCCACGAAGGCGTGGTCGGCATCGTGGCCTCGCGCATCAAGGACAAGCTGCACCGCCCCAGCTTTGTGTTTGCGGCCAGCGGCGCGCCCGGCCACGAGCATGAGCTCAAAGGCTCGGGCCGCTCCATTCCCGGCTTTCATCTGCGCGACGCGCTGGACCTGGTCTCCAAGCGCCATCCCGGTCTGCTGCTGCGCTTCGGCGGCCATGCCATGGCGGCCGGCTGCACCATCGAGGAGGCACGCTTCGACGAATTCGAGCAGGCCCTGGCCCGGGTGGCCCAGGAATGGCTGGACGCCGCCACGCTCACGCGCCGCCTCGAGACCGACGGGCCGCTCGCGCCGCAATGGCTGGATACCGAACTCGTGGACCTGCTGCAGCTGGCCGTCTGGGGCCAGGGCTTTGCGGCCCCGACTTTCAGCGAGGAACTGGAGGTCATGTCGCAGCGCCTGGTCGGTGAGAAACACCTCAAGCTCGAGTTGCTGCACCACGGCGCCAAGGTCGACGGCATCTGGTTCAACCACACCGATCCCCTGCCCAGCCGCATGACCCTGGCCTACCGCCTGGACATCAACGAATGGCGAGGCGAGCGCAAGGTGCAGTTCCTCGTGGAGGCCGCCGCCTCAAGTGATTGAAGGAGTTTTCCTTACTTGGCCCAAGCCCCCTCTCGGGGGCTCTTTTTTTGCCCCAAAAATACCTTTTAACTAACGCTAGAAAAAGCTTGATTGAAATTTTTGTGGTCAATATGATTTACTCAACGAATTAAAACAATTGATAGATATTTTAAATCTTGTTGCATATCTTCTGAAGCGTGAACCGGCACAGATGACTAGAACACGGCCCCGAGGTCGGCAGCCCATCTGATGCACAGCGTCGGTGACGCGGAACACGCTTCGCAAGACCCATAACGAATGGGGGTGTACCGTGAACTTCTCCGAATTCCGAGCCGCAACCGAACTGGTCGGCATGCTTCTCGCCGATCCGCGCTCGCTCACCCTGCTGCTGCTGTTGCTAGCAGCTTCCATCTGCGATCTGCGCACCCGTCGCATCCCCAATCTGCTGACTTTCGGTGGCGCGGTCCTGGCCCTGATGTTCAGCTTCGCTGCGCCGCACCATGGCGGCGGCCCGCTGTGGGCCCTGGGCGGGCTGGGCACCGGCCTGGCTCTCATGCTGCCGCTGTATGTGCTGCACGCCATGGGCGCCGGTGACGTCAAGCTGATGGCCATGACCGGCGCTTTCCTAGGCCCCGACGGCGCCTGGCATGCAGTGGTTTTCGTCTTCATCGCAGGCGGCATCGCGGCGGTGACCTACGCACTCTGGCATCGCATGGCCGCCAAACTTATACGCAATGTGCAGCAAACCACGCAACTGCTGCTCATGACGGTCGCCGCAGGAATTCTGCCCGACGCCCGAGCAGCTTCGGCGCAGTCGGTAGGCAAGCTGCCTTACGGCGTCAGCATCGCCCTTGGAACCACGGCGTTCCTGGTGGCCCGGCAGTTCGCTTGGATTTAACACGTACAACGGCATAGCGGGAGGTCCCCATGAAAAACCTCAAGGCTCTAGGCTTGTTCGTCTTGGCTGCACTCGCCAGCCTGGCAGCTGCGGTCTACGCAGCGAACTGGGTCGCGCGGCGGGGCAGCATAGACGCAGACAAAGTGGTCGTCGCGGTCACCGATATTCCGCTGGGCAGCAGGATCACGCCCACCATGCTGGATACCGCAGACTGGCCCCGCGGCTCGATTCCGGATGGTGCTTTCCACGACGTGCAGAAGTTGCAGGACCGTGTCGCCAAGGTCAGCGTGCTGCGCGGCGAAGCCCTGCTGGAAGGCAAGCTGGCGCCCGAGGGCACCAAGGGCGGGCTGGCCGCCATCATCGCCCCGGGCAAACGCGCCATGACGGTGCGCGTCAACGATGTGGTCGGTGTCGCAGGCTTTGCCTTGCCCGGCAACTACGTGGACGTGGTGCTCAATACCGAGCAGGTGCAGGACGGCAAGAAGGAAGAGCCGCACCAGATCAGCAAGACCGTGCTGGAGAACGTGCTGGTGCTGGCCGTGGCACAGGAAGCGGGCCGCGATGAGACCAAGCCCAAGGTGGTGAGCGCCGTCACGCTGGAGCTCAGTCCCGAGGATGCCGAAAAGCTGGATCTGGCACGCAGCGTGGGCAACCTCTCGCTGGTGCTGCGCAACCAGGTCGACAAGGATCCGGTGAGCACCGACGGCATCACCAAGCACCAGCTGTTCGGCATACCCGAGTCGGCTCCGGCAATCGCCCCCGTCAAGGTCGCAGCCCCCGCCAAACCCTCAGTGCAGCGCGCACGGCCCGCTCCGCAACCCTCGCCAGCCACTTGCGTCGAGGTGATCCAGGACGGCAGCCGCACTCTCAGCTGCTTCTGACTTCCAACAACCAACAACTTAGAGAGGTAGGCCGTGCAATACCATCACCTATACATGGCAGCCAGCATGCTGCTCGCCGGTACCGCACCGGCACTGTCCGCCGATGCCCAACCGGCGGGCAACCCTGCCCCAGCGCCCGCCGTGGCCATGGCCGCGCCCGCTGCGCCCCGCAACGCCGCGCCCGCAGCAGCCTCGGTGCCGGCCAGGCATTGCACGTCCATCCGCATGGAAGATCCGGCCACCGTCACGCTGGGCAAATCCGTCGTGATTCCGCTGAGCTCGCCCATGGCACGCATTCTGGTCAGCGGGCAAACACCCGGAACCAACCAGACCGCCGCGCCCGCCGCAGGCCAGATGCAGATGCAAGCGCAGACGCCCAACGGCATCGGCGACATCGAGGTGCAGCTGCTCAGCCCCAGGGATCTGTTCTTTCGCGGCCGCAGGCCCGGCGCCATGAACGTCATCCTGCAGAACGCCCAGGGCACCTGCTTCATCAAGGATGTGGTGGTAACCATGGACCCCGGTCCGCTGCAGGCCAAGCTCTCCGAACTCATGCCCGAGGAACGCGGCATCCGTGTCCAGGGCGCCGACAATGCCCTGGTGCTCAGCGGTGAGATCAGCAACCCGCTGCGCCTGGACGATGTGGTGACGCTGGCCAATGCCTACAGCGACAGCAAGAAGATCGTCAACCTGCTGCGCACCACCGCACCGCACCAGGTAATGCTGGAAGTCAAGATCGCCGAGGTCAGCAAGACCCTGCTCGACAAGCTGGGCTCGAGCATTGCCGGCCAGCGCGTGACCAGCAATGGCATGAACACCTACACCATCCTCTCCAGTTTCCTGAGCAACGGCGGCGGGCTGCTGAACGCCATGCGCATCGGCAAGGCCTCGCTGAGCATCGACGGCCAGAAGGACGACGGCCTGGTGCGGGTTCTGGCCGAGCCCAACATCATGGCCATCAGCGGCCAGCAGGCCAGCTTTCTCTCGGGCGGCAAGATCTTCATTCCCGTGGCCCAGACCGCCACTACCGGCATACCGGTGATGACGCTGGAGGAAAAAGAGTTCGGCATAGGCGTCAAGTTCACGCCCACTGTGCTCGGCAATTCACGCGTCAACCTCAAGCTGGTCTCCGAAGTATCCGACCTGTCGCAGACCGGCTCGCCCTTCACCACGATCAACGGCGTCACCTCTGTCATTCCCTCGCTCACGGTGCGGCGCGCCGACACCACGGTGCAGCTCAATGACGGACAAAGCCTGGTGATTGCCGGCCTCATCAAGAACAACATCACCGAAGCCGTCAAACGCTTTCCGGGTCTTGGCGAAATCCCCGTGCTCGGCGCACTGGCCCGCAGCACGGAATTCCAGACCGATCAGACCGAGCTGATGTTCGTCATCACCCCGCGCCTGGTGCAGGCCCTGGCCGAAGCGCCGCGCGTGCCTACCGACAACCATGTGCCGCCCTCACGCACCGAGGTGTATCTGAACGGCGCCCTCGAAGCCTCCAAGCCGGCACCCGCACCGCAGACACCGGCCCCGGCAGCAATGCCTGCCGCGATGCCGACCTCCATGACCGAGCCCGCACCGGCGCCCGTGCCGCAGACACAGGCCCCCGCCGCAATGCCTGCACCGATGCCTGCCGCCATGGCCGAGCCCGTACCGGCCGTAAGCGCAGCCCCCGCGGAACCTCAGCCGCCGGCAGAACCCGCCGCCGAGCGCACCGATCCACAGAACTCGCCCTCATAACAGCGGAGGCTCGCCATGATCAAGAACACCATCCTGCTTCCCCTGGCCACCATCGCCCTGCTGGCCGGCTGCAGCACCACCACACCGAACTACGACGCCCACTTTGGCGAGGCCGTGCGCACCGCCCGCATGCAGATGACCATCAACCCCGATGCCGGCAAGACCGTTGGCGTCGGCACCGATGGCGCCACCGGCATGGATGGCCGCGCCACACGACGCACCATGGAGAGATACGAGCAAAGCTACAAGTCCCCGCCGCAGGCAGTCAACGTCATCAACATTGGCGGCGCCCTGACCAGTAGCGACACGAGCAACGGGACAGGCGTAAGCAGCGGCGGCACACCCTGAGCTGCGAAGCTTCGACCACAGGTTTAACGATTTCAGCCAATTAGATCCCGAAAGGAGTCCAGATCGCACACCGGCCTTGCACGCCAGCCAGCGGCCTCACACGCCGACGTTTCCGGTATGTCTCCAATCCCTTCATCCACTTACGAGGTTTCATCATGTCCAACATCGCTCATCAATTTGGCAATTCCCTGCTGTCCTTCGCCCGTGACGAGGAAGGCGCACAGATCGTCGAGTACGCACTGATCATCGCCGTGGTCTCGATTGCGCTGGTCCTCGCCCTGCAGGCACTCACTGCCTCCGGCGGCGGCTTCACTCAGTTCATCACCCGTGTCACGAACTGCTTGAAGACTGGCGGAACTTGCGCCTAAAAGGCGCTGCAGGCTGTCCTGGATATAACTTCACAGGAGAAAGCCATGTACCCGTCCGTTCTATGGAACGATCACCTGCGCCGCTTCGCTCAGGATGATGACGCCGCGCAGATTATCGAATACGCGTTGCTCATCGCCGTGGTGTCTATCGCGCTGGTGCTGGCTCTGCGGGGCATCCCCAACGGCAGATTCACGGACCTTGTCACCAGAGTCTCGAACTGCCTGAAAGGCTCTTGCTCTTCACACGCAGATGACTGACGGAAGCACGGCGGCCATGCTGCCGTGCTAACCGCCCCCGACATGCCCTCACACAACCGCCTATCCCTTCCAATGAGAGTCCATCATGAGCACCCGCATTCTTGCCTCGATTTTGGCGCGGCGTGCCGGAGGCACCGGCCGCCACGGCGCACGGCGCCGGCAGCAGGGAGCCATCATCATCATGGCGGCCCTGACGCTTTTGCTGCTGCTGGGTTTCATGGGCATCGCGCTGGACTTTGGCCGCATGTTCATAGTCAAGACGGAGCTGCAAACCGCGCTGGACAGCTGCGCGCTAGCTGCAGCCCGCGAGCTCAATGGCGCGACTGACGCCATCACCCGCGCGGTCAGTGCCGGCAGCGCGGCCGGCAATCAGAACGGCGTGAATCTGCAATCGCCCAACTGGAGCGGCCAAGGCCAGATCACCTCTGCCGACATCAGCTTTCTCGACAAAAATTATGCCGCCACAACGACCCCGGCGTCCGCCGTCTATTCGCAGTGCACTCACACCCAATCCAATATCAGCCTGTGGCTGATGCAGGCCATGGGGGCCTTTTCGGGGAATACCGCCGGCTTTCCCGCCACCGGCACTGTAGGCACCTCTGCCGTGGCCACCCGTACCAGCGCGCAAAGCGCCTGCCCGATTCCGGTGGCATTGCAGGCAAAAACAGCGGGGGCCAGCAAGCCCGACTATGGCTACACAGCGGGCGACTGGGTCACCGTGCTTTCCAAGTCGAACGGCGGTAGCAACTTTGGCTGGGCTAACCTCGACGGCTCCAACAGTGCCTCGGAAACTGCGGCCGAGCTCAACGGCCATTGCGGCAGCAAGATCGGCGACACCCTGGGCACCTCGGGCGTCAAGGCCTCCGTCGTTGAGGTCTGGAACTACCGTTTCGGCATCTATAAGAACAATGCCGATCCCAGCGTAGACCGGCCCGACTACACCGGCTATATCTACACCACCTCCAACTGGCCCGCGGGGCGCAGTGCCTATAACGGCAGCTCCGGCAGCACGCCCAATTTTCTGGCCCAGCGCCTGGCTTTCACGCCCTGCGGCAGCGACCCCTCGCAGTGCGGCATGCAGGGTGGCGGCTTCAAGACGGTCGCCACCTCGGCCCAGCTCAAGAGCTATGGCGCCGACCGCCGCGTCGTGATCGTGCCCATTGTCAACGCCAGCAACCAGCTCATCGATTTCGCCTGCATGCTGATGCTGCAGCCCATGACCATTCCCGTTGGCGATGTACAGCTGGAATACCTGGGCAATGCCGGCTCGGCCAGCAGCCCTTGCACTACCAGCGGTCTGCCCGGCGGCACGGCCGGCCCGCTGGTACCCGTACTCGTAAGGTGAACGCCATGCGCACACAGCATAGACAACAAGGAGTAGAACTGGTCGAGCTGGCTCTGATTCTTCCTTTTCTGATCCTGATGAGCATCCTGGTGGCCGAATTCGGCCGCGCGCTGTACGAATACAACACGGTCACCAAATCTGTGCGCGATGCGGCGCGCTACCTCTCGGCCCAACAACCCAACACAAACTGCGCCCAGGCACAGAATCTGGTGGTCTACGGCCAAACCACGGCCGGCACCACGCCGCTGGCACCGGGGCTGAACACCGGCGCGGTGAGCTGCTCCTGGCAAACCGCTGGCACCTATCCGCTGATCAACACCGTGACCGTGACCATGACAGGCTACCGCTTCCAGTTCATGATGGCCAGCGTCTTTGGAACCCAGCTGGGCGACTCCAGCGGCGGGCTGACCCTCAGCAATATCGCCGCCACGATGAGGACACAGACATGAAAGCGCTGCACCACTTCCGCGCCGCACGTGGCGCGACCATGATCGAGTTTGCCCTCGCCCTGATCGTCTTCCTGATGTTCCTATTCGGCATCCTCGATTTCAGCCGCATGCTCTTTACCTGGGCGGCCGCCAATGAGGCGGCCCGTGCGGGGGCACGCTATGCGGCGGTGTGCGACGACACCACCCATCAGGCCCAGGTACTGTCCCATATGCAGGCCCTGCTGCCCCAGATCAGCGCTATCAACACGAGCTGGGCGCCGTCCGGCTGCAACAGCGCGACCTGCCAGAGCGTCACAGTCACCATCACGGGGCTGCAATTCCAATGGATCTCGCCCATCGCCGGATCAGGTCCGCTAGCCGCCATTTCCATGCCGAACTTCGCTACCTTCGCCACCACGCTGCCCCGGGAAGTCATGCGTCAGGACCCCAATAGCAGCACGGCCTGCGCCAGCTAAACCAAGAGTGAGCACATCATGAAAATCACCATCATTTCCCCCAACACCCTCCATCTCCAGGAGATGGTCCAGGTGCTGCAGCAACACTCGCATCAGGTGCGAACCTTCGAGGGAGGCAAGACGCGCATGCCGGCGATTGCCGAGCAGGAGCGGCCGGACCTGATGATCGTCGACGGCATGTGCTGCGATCCCGCGGACCTGGCTCCGGTGGAATATGTGACCACCCATCACCCGCGCATCACCGTGGTCCTGCTGTGCGCCCAGCAGACGCCTGAGTTCCTGCTGCAGTCCATGCGGGCGGGCGTGCGCGAGGTTCTGCCATCGCCTCCGCCGCCACAGGCTCTGGTGGAGGCCGTGCAGCGCATTGCCACCAAACTGCAGGACAGCGCACCGCAGCGCTCTCAGGGCCAGGTCATGGCTTTTCTGCCCTGCAAGGGCGGCAGCGGAGCCACTTTTCTGGCCACCAATCTGGGCTGGATGCTGGCGCGCAACCACTCCGTGCTGCTCGTGGATCTGAATCTGCAGTTCGGCGACACCCTGGCCTATCTGCACGAGGGCCGGCCGGCTTCGACGCTGGCCGACGTGGCACGCGACATCCATCGCCTGGACGCCTCCTTTCTGACAGCCAGCACGGTCAAGGTCACGCCGCGCCTGCATGTGCTCGCAGCTCCCGAAGACGCCACGCATGCCATGGAGGTGGAGCCGCTGCATGTGGACGCCATCCTGCAGTTGGCCGCCACGCACTACGACTTCGTGCTGCTGGACATGGGCCGCGTGCTGGACCCTCTGGCCCTGCGCGTGCTGGACCGGGCCCAGTTCATAGTTCCGGTGCTGCTGCCCAATGTGCCCGCCGTGCGCAATGCGCAGAAGCTGCTGCGCATGTTTCACGACCTGGGCTATCCGGAGAGCCGTCTGCATCCTGTGCTGAACCGGTTGGACAAGCGCAGCGAAATCGGCCTGCCCGAGGTACGCAAGGCGCTGAACCTGGCCCAGCAATGGCACAGCATTCCCGACGCTCCCCATGAAGTGCAGTCCGCCATCAACGCGGGTGTGCCGCTGGCCGAAGCCAGCCGCGGCAGCAGCGT
>JAFAIY010000452.1 GCA_019236485.1 Comamonas sp.
GGCTCTGCGGCCAGTTCCGACAACCGCGCCACCGAGCTGGGCGAGATCTCCCGGGGCTTGAAGATGCTGGCCAAGGAGCTGCAGTGCCCGGTGATCGCGCTGTCCCAGCTCAACCGTTCGGTGGAGCAGCGTACCGACAAGCGTCCCATGATGTCCGACCTGCGCGAATCGGGCGCCATCGAGCAGGACGCGGACATCATCATGTTCATCTACCGCGACGACTACTACAACAAGGACAGCAAGGAGCCAAATATTGCCGAGGTCATCATCGGCAAACAGCGTAACGGCCCGACGGGCACGGTGAAACTGTTCTTCCAGAAAAACCAGACCCGCTTCGAGAATCTGGCTCAGGGCTACGGCAGCGACGAATACTAAAAATCATAGCTGCCGGCGCCTGTTGGGTATGGGTTTCATAATTCTATGAATATGAAGTCTATGAATATCAAGCGCTGCCAGCTATTCAATTGAAGGCATCAAAAGAAAAGCCCGCAAGCGTCATGCCTGCGGGCTTGTTTTTTGAGCGGGCTGGAATCAGTGCCTGAACAGGTAGATGGCCAGGCCAAGCACGCAGGCGCCCAGAACACCGCAGGCCCAGGCCAGGCGCTGGGCGCCTGTGCGCAGCGCGCCCACGGTGGCCACGATCTGGGAGTTCTGCTGGGCCAGCTTCTCGATGATCTCCAGCGACTGGCGCTGGGACTGCTCGAGCTGGGCGATGCGCGCTTCCTGGTGCTGGATCAGCAGCAAGGCCTGCTCGCCCGCGGACCTGGGCGGTGACAGCCTCTGCTCCGCCTGCTGGGCGCTGAGATCCTGCTCCTGGGCTTCGTCCTGGGCCTGCTTTTTCTTCAGCAGGCCCTGGGCGGCCTTGACCACCTGGGGGGTGGCCTTGATGACCTCGCCCCAGGGCACCATCTTCAGCGCGCTGATCCAGCTGACAGCCATGGCTTAGAGCACCTCGCTCGCAAAGTCGGCCAGGCGCGAGCGTTCGCCGCGTGCCAGCGTGATGTGGCCGCTGTGGGGCCAGCCCTTGAAGCGGTCCACCACATAGGTCAGGCCCGAGCTGCCTTCGGTCAGGTAGGGCGTGTCGATCTGCGCCAGATTGCCCATGCAGATGATCTTGGTGCCGGGGCCGGCACGCGTGATCAAGGTCTTCATCTGCTTGGGCGTCAGGTTCTGCGCCTCGTCGATGATCACGTACTTGTTCAGGAAGGTGCGGCCGCGCATGAAGTTCATGCTCTTGATCTTGATGCGGCTGCGGATCAGCTCATTGGTCGCGGCGCGGCCCCACTCGCCGGCATTGCCGCCGTCGCCCTTGGCCAGGAACTCGAGGTTGTCGTCGAGAGCGCCCATCCAGGGGCCCATCTTCTCTTCCTCGGTGCCGGGCAGAAAACCGATGTCCTCGCCCACGCTCACTGTGGCGCGGGTCATGATGATCTCGGTGTAGCGGCGCTCGTCCAGTACCTGGGCCAGGCCCGCAGCTAGGGCCAGCAGGGTCTTGCCGGTGCCGGCCGTGCCCGTGAGGGTGACGAAGTCCACATCGGGGTTGACCAGCAGATTCATCGCGAAGTTCTGCTCGCGGTTGCGCGTGGACACGCCCCAGACGGCATTCTTGGGATTGCCGAAGTCGCGCAGCGTCTTGAGCACGGCCGTCTTGTCGCGGATCTCGGTCACGCGCATATAGAGGCTGGGCTCGCCCGGTGCCTCGTGATAGACGAACTGATTGATCATCAGCTGGTCGACGATGGCGCCGCTGACGCGGTAGAAGGTGATGGCACCTTCCTGCCAGCTCTCCACATTCTTGCCGGCCTTGGTCCAGAAATCGGCGGGCAGGGCCAGGGCGCCCGAGTACAGCAGATCGCCGTCTTCGAGCACCTTGTCGTTCTGGTAATCCTCGGCGGCCAGACCCAGGGCGCGCGCCTTGACGCGCATATTGATGTCCTTGGACACCAGCACCACTTCGCGGTCCTTGTGCTGCTCGCGCAGCGCCGCGACCACGCCCAGAATCTGGTTGTCGGCCTTGCCCTGGGGCAGGCTTTCGGGCAGGGCAGCGTCCAGCGGCTGGGTCTGGAAGTAGAGCGTGCCCGTGGCGGTGCGCTGGCCCGTGGCGTTCAGCGGCAAGCCTTTTTCGAGGCCGTCGGCGGGCTGGGAGGCGACCAGGGAATCCAGCGTGCGGCTGACCTGGCGGCCGTTGCGCGCGACTTCGGTCATGCCCTTTTTGTGGTTGTCCAGCTCTTCGAGCACCACCATGGGCAGGAAGATGTCGTGTTCCTCGAAGCGGAACAGGCTGCTGGGATCGTGCAGCAGCACATTGGTGTCCAGCACGAACAGCGTGGTCGGGCCGGTGCGCGTGTTGCGCGCGCGGCGCGCCTGCTTGGCGGCGCTTTCGACAGGGGGCTTGGCGGGGGCGGTAGCCGCTGGCGTAGAGGCTTTGACCTCCAGTGCGGGCTGGACCGCAGCCGTCTTGCGCGGCTTCTTGGCTGCAGCGGCCTCGGCCTTGCCGGTGCTGCGGCGCGGCTTGGCGGCCGCTGGCGCGGCGCTGGCATCGCCGTTGAGCGCCGGAGTGTTCAGATCGTCTTCAGGTTTCGCAGCCTGCTTGGCGGTGTTGCGCTTGGGCAGGAAGGCTTCTGCGGAAAGCTTTGCGGCGCGGTGGCCGGGGGCGGGAGGCAGGGGCATAGTGGACGAACCGTTCCTCAACAAGATTCAAAAAGCACAAAGCCGCCTGGAAACCGAGGCGGCTTTGGTCGGGTGAACAGGAAAAACTGCGTAGCGCTGAGGCATTGCCCCATTATGCATAGCCTGGGCCGGCTGAAAGCGGTATTTCCTGTTCGGTTCTGGTTAAAGACTTTGCAATGCTTTGGATGTAGGCGTCGGCAAGGTCTTCAACGGCGAGCCTGTTCAGGCCACTTTCTTGTCCTGTGCCTTGATGGCCTTGACGGCCTTGAGCACTTCGTCCACATGGCCGGGCACTTTCAGGCCGCGCCACTCCTGTACCAGGGTGCCGTCGGGGCCGACCAGGAAGGTGGAACGCTCAATGCCCTTGACCTTCTTGCCGTACATGATCTTGTTCTTGACCACGCCGAACATGTGGCACATCTTCTCTTCGGTGTCGGCGATCAGCTCGAACGGCAGCTCGAGCTTTTCCTTGAAGTCGTCGTGGGACTTCATGTTGTCGCGCGACACGCCGAACACGGTGGCTCCGGCCTTGATGAAATCCTTGTATTTATCGCGGAATTGCATTGCTTCCGTGGTACAACCGGGCGTATTGTCCTTGGGGTAGAAATACAGGATCAGAATCTGGCCGTTGTGCGAGGTGTTGGACACCTTGATGCCACCGGTAGCGTTGGCCTCAAATTCAGGAAGGGGTTTGTTGACAACGATCGCCATGCGCTTGAATCTCTCGGGTGTAGTCGTTGAAATGCCGAAGGCGTCGGTGGTATTTTTGCTTTTATCTATCGAGCGCCCCCAACCGCAACCTGCGATTTTACTCCGAAATACGTATTTCTCTCAATCAATGGGATATGGCTATGCAAGGAGCAGGGCTGCCACCACATTGCGGCCCTCGCCGGCGAGCACGTTGTAGGTGCGGCAGGCCGAGGCCGTATCCATGGTCTCCAGCCCCACGCGCTTGGCCATCAGGGGCTTGAGCCAGGCCACGGGCGGAAAGCGGTTCTTGCTGCCGCTGCCGAAGATGATGACCTCCGCCTCCAGCTGTGCCAGTGCCTCGAAATGGGCCGCCGTCAGGTCCTCGAAACGCGCGCAGTCCCAGGTCTTGAGCAGGCCGTGCGAGCCCACCAGCAGACTGGTTTCGTGGTTTTGCTTGTCGACGGCAATCCAGCCCGGACCATAGCCGGTAATGGTTTGCGCATCGGATTTGTCTGCCTGGAATTTCATATGGAGAGTGTGCGCAATCGGCGCGCTTGGCGGGGGCGATGGCTGCTGTCTCCATGTACAGAGGGTGGAGACATTGCTGCAGCGCGGAACTGTGCTTAAATTATAGGTTTCACCATGATGCCAAAGGCATCGTGGCGTGCCTGAAATCCTTTTCTACTGAAGCGCATGAAAACCGTTCAAAAATCCGCCAAATTAGCAAACGTCTGTTACGACATCCGCGGGCCGATCATGGACGCGGCGAAGAAGATGGAGGAGGACGGGCAGAAGATCATCAAGCTCAATATCGGCAATCTCGCCGTGTTCGGCTTCGATGCGCCCGAGGAAGTGCAGCAGGACATGATCCGCAACCTGCCCAACTCGGCCGGTTACTCCGACAGCAAGGGCATCTTTGCCGCGCGCAAGGCCGTGATGCACGAAACCCAGCATCAGGGCATCAAGGGCGTGACGCTGGACGATATCTATCTGGGCAATGGCGCCTCCGAGCTGATCGCCCTGGCGACCAACGCGCTGCTGGACAACGGCGACGAAATGCTGCTGCCCGCACCCGACTATCCGCTGTGGACGGCCGTCTCCAGCCTGTCCGGCGGCACGCCCGTGCACTATATGTGCGACGAGGCCAACGGCTGGATGCCGCGCCTGGACGACATCCGCGCCAAGATCACGCCGCGCACCAAGGCCATCGTGGTCATCAATCCCAACAATCCCACGGGCGCGCTGTACTCCAGGGAGCTGCTGCTGGAGATCGTGGAGATCGCCCGCGAGCATGGCCTGGTCATCTTCGCCGACGAGGTCTACGACAAGGTGCTGTACGACGATGTCAAGCATGTGCCGCTGGGCAGCCTGTCCACCGATGTGCTGACCATCACCTTCAACTCCCTGTCCAAGGCCTACCGCAGCTGCGGCTACCGTGCCGGCTGGATGGTGATCTCGGGCGACAAAAAGCCCGCCAAGGACTATATCGAGGGCCTGAACATGCTCTCCAATATGCGTCTTTGCGCCAATGTGCCCGGCCAGTGGGCCGTGCAGACGGCGCTGGGCGGCCATCAGAGCATCGACGAACTGGTCCAGGAAGGCGGCCGCCTGCGCGTGCAGCGTGACCTGGCCTGGGAACTGATCAACGCCATTCCCGGTGTTTCCTGCGTCAAGCCCCAGGGCGCGCTGTATATGTTCCCGCGCCTGGACCCCGCGGTCTACCCGATCCAGGACGACCAGGAGTTCTTCCTCGAGGTGCTCCAGGAAACCAAGGTCATGCTGGTGCAGGGCACGGGCTTCAACTGGCCGCATCCCGACCATTTCCGCATCGTCTTCCTGCCCCATGAGGCGGACCTGCGCGAAGCCATCAACCGCCTCGCAGCCTTCCTCGAGAAGTACCGCAAGCGCCATGGCACGGACAAGCCCAAGGTCGTTGCCGAGCTCAAGGCCGCCAAGGCTGCAAAGGCCGAAAAAGCCGCATAACGCTTTCTTTTCGATAGCTGTAAGCGCTTGGCAGTCAAGCGCTGCAGCGTTTTTACCTCTGAAGTTTATGAAACCAATCCAAGTAGGCCTGTTGGGCATTGGCACCGTGGGTAGCGGTACTTTCAATGTGCTGGAACGCAACCAAGACGAGATTCGCCGTCGTGCGGGTCGTGGCATTGAAATTACCATGGTGGCCGACTTGGATACCGCGCGCGCCAAGAGCGTGGTGGGCGACAAGGCCCAGGTAGTCGGCGATGCGCGCGAGATCATTGCCAACCCCGAGATCGATGTGGTGGTGGAGCTGATCGGCGGCTACGGCATCGCCAAGGCCCTGGTGCTCGAAGCCATTGCGGCCGGCAAGCATGTGGTCACGGCCAACAAGGCGCTGCTGGCCGTGCACGGCACGGAAATCTTCAAGGCCGCCGCCGAGAAGGGCGTGATGGTTGCCTACGAGGCTGCCGTGGCCGGTGGCATCCCCATCATCAAGGCACTGCGCGAAGGCCTGACGGCCAACTCCATCCAGTGGGTGGCCGGCATCATCAACGGCACGACCAACTTCATCCTGTCCGAGATGCGCGACAAGGGTCTGGACTTCGAGGTGGTGCTCAAGGAAGCCCAGCGTCTGGGCTATGCCGAAGCCGACCCGACCTTCGACATCGAGGGCGTGGACGCGGCCCACAAGGCCACGCTGATGAGCGCCATCGCCTTCGGCATTCCCGTGCAGTTCGACAAGGCCTATGTGGAAGGCATCACCAAGCTGACCTCCACCGACATCCGCTACGCCGAGCAACTGGGCTACCGCATCAAGCTGCTGGGCATCACCAAGCGCACTGACAAGGGCATTGAGCTGCGCGTGCACCCCTCGCTGGTGCCGGCCAAGCGCCTGATCGCCAATGTGGAAGGTGCGATGAATGCCGTGGTCGTGCATGCCGATGCCGTGGGCACGACGCTGTACTACGGCAAGGGCGCGGGCTCCGAGCCCACGGCCTCGGCCGTGATCGCCGACCTGGTGGATATCGCCCGCATGGACGGCTCGGACCCCGCCCACCGCGTGCCGGCCCTGGCTTTCCAGAGCCACACCTTGGCGGCCGCCGGTCATGAGCTGCCGGTGCTGCCCATGACCGAGGTCGTGACCAGCTATTACCTGCGCATCCGCGTGGCCGACGAGGCCGGCGTGCTGGCCAAGATCACGGGCCTGCTGGCCGGTGCCGGCATCAGCATCGACGCCGTGCTGCAGCGCGAAGCCGACGAAGTGGGCGGCGAGGGCTCGACCCAGACCGACCTCATCATCCTCACGCACGATACGCGCGAAGGCGATATGAACCAGGCGCTGGCTGAAATCCAGAGCCTGCCTACCGTATTGGCGCCTATCACCCGTATCCGCAAGGAAGAACTGAACTAACTCTCCCCCTGAGCGGCTTTGCCGCTTCCCCCTCTCTGCTTCGCGGAGGGGGACGACACCTTCGCTGCGGGGCGGCCCTTGCTCGGTGTCGCTGGCTTGAAGTGTGGGGCGTGATGTTCGGTGCGTTTCAGGAGAGCTCTGATGTCTTGTGCTAATCGACTTGGAGAACTCCCTGTTCAGTGCGCTTGGCGCACAGGCTTCTTCAAAGGCTGGCGCCCTGTGGCGCTGGCCTTTTCTGTTTCTGCATCGGGTCTGGCCTTGGCTGCGCCCGTGGATGTCTATCGCGGCACGCTGGGTGGCTCCGAAGTGGTGATGGAGCTGGGCAAGCCTCAGGCCGATGGCTCGCACGAGGGGCGCTATTTCTACCCGCGATACGGCGTAGATATCCCGCTCAAAGGTCCGCTCAATGCTTTGGCCGAGGCCCAGCCGCTGACGCCGGAATTGACGGAGAAGCTGGGTGTAGGCGAGCCGCTGTTCACGGATGCCGAGCAGCGTGCCGTGGTCTGGAATATGCAGCAGCAGGGTGATGGCAGCCTGAGCGGCGAATGGGTGGACGGCATTCACGGCAAAAAGCTGCCGCTCAAGCTCAAGCGCATTGCCCATTACGACCCCGAGGCGCTGGAGCCCAAAGGCGTGGAAGCCGTGACCAGGGCCATTGTTCAGGGTACGGGCAGCGGCATTTCCCAGGATGTGGCGATCAGCGAAAAAACCGCGCCTTACGACTATCTTCGCATGAGCTTGCAGCCTTTGGGTCAGGGCAAGGAGGTGGTGCTGGCGCCCAATCTGGCGTGGCGACCGGTACGCGATGCGCGTACGCAGTTCTGGTATCCGCGCCTTACCCGTCACCCGGACGCAAAAATTCTGGCCCAGACCAATGCCGTGCTGGAGCAACGCCACTGGGCCATGAGTCTGGATGCGCTGGCCTGCAAATCCTCCATCTATCTGAACTTGGGGCCTGCCGCGGGCTCTCTCGGCAATTACAACGATGAACAGATCAAGGTCAGCTATCTTTCGACGGCCTTGATGAGCGTGGTGGAGTCGGGCTCCACCGACTGTGGCGGCGCCCACCCCAACAACCATTTCAATCCCTTTGTGCTGGATTTGCGCAAAGGCGGCTATATGGATTTCAGACGCTTGTTCAAAGGCTCCAAATATGGAGAAAACGGCTTCGAATATGCGGATGCGCTCATGAAAAAGATAGCAAAAGTGGCAGCCAGGCAAGATGCTCACGAGGGCGAAACTGGCGGCTGTACGGACTATCTGGCGGAGTTCATGGTGCCCATGATCGAGACCCCGGCTGCCGTGAGCTTTGTGGTCTCCGGTATCGGCCATGCGATGGGCGCTTGTCTGGGCAGTGGCGTGACCATTGCGTTCAAGGACTTCAGGCCCTATATCAAGCCCGGCGCGGAGCGCTATCTGCAGCCTTGATGAATCGACTCTATGCAATGACGTTGGGCGGTTTCTGCATTGGCG
>JAFAIY010000566.1 GCA_019236485.1 Comamonas sp.
GGCCGCACAGCTGTACTCGGAGTTCAGGGAGTTTTTCCCGAAAAACGCGGTCGAGTACTTCGTCAGCTACTACGACTACTACCAGCCCGAAGCCTATGTGCCCCAGCGCGACCTGTTCATCGAAAAGGACAGTGCCATCAACGAGCACATCGAGCAGATGCGGCTGTCGTGCACCAAGAGCATCATGGAGCGACGCGACGTGGTGATCGTCGCCACGGTTTCGGCCATCTACGGCATAGGCGAGCCCGAGAGCTACCACCGCATGATCATGACGCTGCGCAGCGGCGATACGCTGAACCAGCGCGACGCGATCGCGCAGCTGATACGCATGCAGTACCAGCGTAACGACACGGACTTCGGGCGCGGCACTTTCCGCGTGCGCGGCGACACCATCGACGTGTTTCCGGCCGAGCACTCGGAGCTGGCCGTGCGCATCGAGCTCTTCGACGACGAGGTCGAGAGCCTGCAGCTGTTCGATCCGCTCACGGGCCGCGTGCGCCAGAGCATTCCGCGCTTCACGGTCTACCCCAGCAGCCATTACGTGACGCCGCGCGACAAGGTGCTGGCGGCCGTGGAGACCATCAAGGAGGAGCTGGCCGAGCGCCTCAAGCAACTGGTGGGCATGGGCAAGCTGGTCGAGGCCCAGCGCCTGGAGCAGCGCACGCGCTTCGATCTGGAGATGCTCAGCGAGGTAGGGCACTGCAAGGGCATCGAGAACTACACGCGCCACCTGTCGGGCTCCAACCCCGGCGACCCGCCCAGCACGCTGACCGACTATCTGCCGCGCGACGCCATCATGTTCCTCGACGAGAGCCACCAGATGATCGGCCAGCTCAACGCCATGTACAACGGCGATAAGGCGCGCAAGACCACCTTGGTCGAATATGGCTTTCGCCTGCCTTCGGCGCTGGACAACCGGCCGCTCAAGTTCGAGGAATTCGAGCAGCGCATGCGCCAGGTGGTGTTTGTCTCGGCCACGCCCGCCGATTACGAGAAGACCCATACCGGCCAGGTGGTGGAGCAGGTGGTGCGGCCCACGGGCCTGGTGGACCCGGAGATCGAAGTGCGGCCCGCCACGCATCAGGTCGACGATGTGCTGCAGGAGATCCGCGAACGCGTGCAGCTGGAGGAGCGGGTGCTGATCACCACGCTGACCAAGCGCATGGCCGAGCAGCTGACCGAATATCTGAGCGACAACGGCGTCAAGGTGCGCTATCTGCACTCCGATGTGGACACGGTGGAGCGCGTGGAGATCATCCGTGACCTGCGCCTGGGCGCATTCGACGTGCTGGTAGGCATCAATCTGCTGCGCGAAGGTCTGGACATTCCCGAGGTGTCCCTGGTGGCGATTCTGGATGCCGACAAGGAAGGTTTTCTGCGCGCCGAGCGCAGCCTGATCCAGACCATAGGCCGGGCGGCGCGCAATGTGCGCGGCAAGGCGATTCTGTACGCCGATCGCGTCACGGATTCGATGAAGAAGGCGATTGGCGAGACCGAAAGGCGCCGCGCCAAGCAGACGGCTTATAACGAGGCCAACGGCATCACGCCCAAACAGATTGTCAAGAGGGTGAAAGACCTGATTGATGGGGTCTACAGCGAAAAAAGCGGCAAGGAGGCCGAGCGCCTGCAGAACCAGGCCTTGCAGCAGGCCCGTGTCGAAGATATGTCGGAGAAGGACGTGGCCAAGGAAATCAAGCGCCTGGAGAAGCAGATGCTGGAGCATGCGCGCAATCTGGAGTTCGAGCAGGCGGCGCGGGTGCGCGACCAGCTTTCGCTCCTGAAACAGCAGCTGTTTGGTGCGGCGCCCTAAGCGTTGTGGGCTGCCGTCGTCAGGGAGCAGGGCAGGGAAGAGCGCTGTTACCCGACCAATTTGATGGGGAATGTGGTATACTCCTCTCAAACACTCAACAAAAAAACTTCCCTCTCGAAAGGGCTCTGAACCTGAACGCAGGACGGAGTAAGGGCGGAGACTGGGCTCGTCTAGGCAATGCGTAACCGGACGGGTGTTTCTGTAACGAACAATCCTGACTGAAGGAGCTCGTAATGCGTCTTACGACCAAAGGCCGCTTTGCGGTCACCGCGATGATCGACTTGGCTCTGCGCCAGAACAATGGCCCTGTGACCTTGGCCGCAATCAGCCAGCGTCAGCAAATCTCGCTGTCCTACCTGGAGCAGCTGTTCGGCAAGCTGCGCCGCCATGAACTGGTGGAATCCACCCGCGGCCCCGGCGGCGGCTATACCCTGGCTCGCAAGGCTGCCGATATCACCGTGGCCGACATCATCGTCTCGGTGGACGAGCCCATCGACGCCACCCAGTGCGGCGGCAAGGAAAACTGTCTGGGCGAGGCCGGCCGCTGCATGACGCACGAGCTGTGGGCTGCGCTGAACCAGCGCATGGTGGAGTTCCTGGATTCCGTCACGCTGCAAAAGCTGGTGGACGAGCAACTGGCCAAGGGCATCCAGATCGAGGACAAGCCCGTGGTGCGCCGTGCCATCTCCACGGCACCCGTGGTCAAGCCCATCCGTGTGAACGCCCCCAATTCGGTGTTCGCACTGGGCAATGCATTTGCCAAGTCCTGATCGGACATAGGTAGGCTTTGTTCCGGCGGCCGCCTGGCCGCCAAATCTCAAGCAGGGCAGGGGCGGTATGCATGGCTGTGCGGCATACACCCGATGTCCGGATGTCGCCTGAGCGCATCGATTCCCTCACGATTTGTCAGCCAAGAACTAGATTGAGCCAGTCATGGACATGACCCCGCACTTCCCCATTTATCTCGACTATGGCGCGACCACGCCTGTAGACCCCCGCGTGGCTGACGCCATGATCCCCTGGCTGCGTGAGCATTTCGGCAACGCCGCATCGCGCAGCCATGCCTGGGGCTGGGAAGCAGAAGAGGCGGTGGAAAAAGCCCGCAAGCAGGTGGCCGAGCTGATCAACGCCGATCCACGCGAAATCGTCTGGACCAGCGGCGCGACCGAGTCCGACAACCTGGCCATCAAGGGCGCGGCCCATTTCTACCAGGGCAAGGGCAAGCACCTGATCACGGTGAAGACCGAGCACAAGGCCGTGCTGGACACCATGCGCGAGCTGGAGCGTCAGGGCTTTGAAGTCACCTATCTGGATGTGAAGGAAAACGGTCTGCTGGACCTGGAAGTGTTCAAGGCCGCGATCCGTCCCGACACCATCCTGGTCAGCGTGATGGCCGTGAACAACGAGATCGGCGTGGTGCAGGACCTGAACGCCATCGGCACCCTCTGCCGCGAGAAGGGCATCATCTTCCACGTGGACGCGGCTCAGGCCACGGGCAAGATGCCTCTGGACATGCAGACCATGCCCATCGACCTGATGAGCCTGGCTTCGCACAAGACCTACGGCCCCAAGGGCATAGGCGCGCTCTATGTGCGCCGCAAGCCCCGTGTGCGCCTGGAAGCGCAGATGCATGGCGGCGGCCACGAGCGCGGCATGCGCTCCGGCACCCTGGCCACGCACCAGATCGTGGGCATGGGCGAGGCCTTCCGCATCGCCAAGGAAGAAATGGCCAAGGACATGGAGCATGCGCGCGTGCTGCGCGAGCGCCTGCTCAACGGCCTCAAGGATCTGGAGCAGGTCTTTGTGAACGGCGACATGGAGCACGGCGTGCCCCATTACCTGAACATGAGCTTCAATTTCGTCGAGGGTGAGTCCCTGATCATGGGCATCAAGGGCCTGGCCGTGTCCTCGGGTTCGGCCTGCACCTCGGCCAGCCTCGAGCCCAGCTATGTGCTGCGCGCCCTGGGCCGCAGCGACGAGCTGGCTCACAGCTCGCTGCGTATGACATTCGGCCGTTTCACGACCGAGGAAGAGATTGACTATGCGATCAAGTCGATCCGCGAGAACGTGGTGAAGCTGCGCGAGCTGAGCCCGCTGTGGGAGATGTACAAAGACGGCATCGACCTCAGCACTATTCAATGGGCGGCACACTAAGTACAGATTAAAAGAGTTGAAGAGGTAGACACCATGGCTTACTCCGACAAAGTTGTTGACCACTATGAAAACCCCCGCAACGTGGGCTCGTTCGACAAGAACGACGACTCCGTGGGCACGGGTATGGTGGGTGCGCCCGCTTGTGGCGACGTGATGAAGCTGCAGATCAAGGTCAACCCGGCTACCGGCGTGATCGAGGATGCACGTTTCAAGACCTATGGCTGCGGCTCCGCCATCGCCTCGTCTTCGCTGGTGACCGAATGGGTCAAGGGCAAGACGCTGGACGAGGCAGCTGCCCTGAAGAACAGCCAGATTGCCGAAGAGCTGGCCCTGCCGCCCGTGAAGGTGCACTGCTCCATCCTGGCCGAGGACGCCATCAAGGCCGCAGTGAACGACTATCGCGCTAAGCGCACCACCGCGGAGGCCTGAGGCCATGGCGATCTCGATGACTGAGGCGGCCGCCCGTCATGTGAACCGCTACCTGAGCCGTCGCGGCAAGGGGATAGGCGTTCGTTTGGGCGTGAAGACCACGGGCTGCTCCGGTCTGGCCTACAAGCTGGAATATGTGGACGAGGCCCAGCCCGACGACGTGGTCTTCGAAGACCACGGCATCAAGGTGCTGGTCGATCCCAAGAGCCTGGCCTATATCGACGGCACCGAGCTGGACTTTGTGCGTGAAGGCCTGAACGAGGGCTTCAAGTTCCTCAATCCGAACGAGCGCGACCGCTGCGGTTGCGGCGAAAGCTTCAGGATTTGATTTCCCCCTGAGCCGCTTTGCGGCTTCCCCCAAGGGGGACGACACCTCGCCTGGGCGGTCCCACCGCAAGGCGGCTCTTGCTCGGTGTCTCTGGCCTTGGTCAGCTCCTTGGTTTTGAGTAAAGGAAGCCGCCTCAGCTTTGCTGGAGGCGGTTTTTTTAATGCCATGAATCTGCAATCCGACGACTTTGAATTGTTTGCGCTGCCGCGCCGCTTCGCGCAGGAGCGCAGCCAGATCGACGCGCGCTGGAAGGAACTTCAGCGTGAGGCCCATCCCGACCGTTTTGCGGCCCAGGGCGCTGCGGCGCAGCGCGTGGCCATGCAGTGGTCGGTGCGCATCAACGAGGCCTACCAGCGCCTCAAGGACCCGCTCAAGCGGGCCGCCTATCTGTGCGAGCTCGGCGGTGCCCCGGTGCGCGCCGAAGACAACACGGCCATGCCGGCCGCCTTTCTGATGCAGCAGATGGAATGGCGCGAGGCGCTCGAAGACGCCAGCTCCGAAGACGAGCTGGATGCGCTCGACGACCAGGTGCTGGGCGCCAAAAAGCAGATGCTGTCCGAGTGCGGCCGCCTGCTCGACGAGGCCCATGACCCCGCCGCGGCGGTGCAGCAGGTGAGAGCCCTCATGTTTGTTGCGCGATTTGCGCAGGATGTGGAGCGCCGCCGCGATCAACTGGGACAATAAGAACCAGAGCCGCGTTCCGGCGCACCGTCCAAGGGAACGTATCCGATCTTGAGCAGGCCAGCCATGCTGGTCTCAGACATTCCAACAGAAGAAATTCATGGCGCTTTTGCAGATTTCCGAGCCCGGCCAATCCCCCGATCCCCACCAGAGGCGTATCGCCGTGGGTATCGACCTGGGCACGACGCACTCCCTGGTCGCCGCCGTACGCAGCGGCGTGGCCGAGTGCTTGCCCGATGATCAGGGCCGTGTGCTCCTGCCATCGGTGGTGCGCTATATGGAAATGGGCCGCCGCCAGATCGGCTTTGATGCCAAGGCCGCCCAGGCTTCCGACGCGGCCAACACCGTCAGCTCGGCCAAGCGCTTCATGGGCCGCAGCCTGGCCGATATCGAAGCCCCGGAAAAACTGCCTTATCACTTCAAGACCGAAGGCGATGGCAGCGTGATTTCCATCGAGACCGTGGACGGGGCCAAGACCGCCGTGGAAATCAGCGCCGAGATCCTGGCCACGCTGCGTTTTCGCGCCGAAGACACTTTCGACGACGAGCTGTATGGTGCGGTGATCACCGTGCCCGCCTATTTCGACGACGCTCAGCGCCAGGCCACCAAGGATGCGGCCAAGCTGGCCGGCATCAATCTGCTGCGCCTGATCAACGAGCCCACGGCGGCTGCCATCGCCTACGGCCTCGATAACGCCGCCGAAGGCGTGTACGCAGTCTATGACCTGGGCGGCGGCACCTTCGACATTTCGGTGCTGCGCCTGTCGCAAGGGGTGTTCGAGGTGATCGCCACGGGTGGCGATTCGGCCCTGGGTGGCGATGACTACGACGACGCGCTGGCCGCCTGGGTGGCCGAGAAGACCGGCGTTCAGCTGCACAGCGCGGCGGACAAGACCGCCTGGCGCATTGCGGCGCGCCACTGCAAGCAGGCTCTCACGGATGCAGAAACCGTAGCATTTACCGCCGACATCTCCTCGGGGGCTGTGTCTTATGAGGTCAAGCGCGAGGAATTCTGGGCGCTGACCGCTCATCTGACCGCCAAGAGCCTGTCCGCCGTGCGCCGCGCGCTCAAGGATGCGAGCCTGGACCGCGACGAAGTACAGGGCGTGGTCATGGTTGGCGGCTCCACGCGCATGCCGCAGATTCGCCAGGCCGTGGCGGATTTCTTCGGACGCGAGCCCCTGATCAATCTCAACCCCGACGAGGTCGTGGCTCTGGGCGCCTCTATCCAGGCCAACCAGCTGGCAGGCAACAACTCCGCGGGCGAGCTGCTGCTGCTGGACGTAATTCCGCTGTCGCTGGGCGTGGAAACCATGGGCGGCCTGGCCGAGCGCATCATCACGCGCAACGAGACCATCCCCACGGCGCGCGCCCAGGACTTCACCACCTACAAGGACGGCCAGACGGCACTTGCGATCCATGTGGTGCAGGGCGAGCGCGATCTGGTGCAGGACTGCCGCAGCCTGGCGCGCTTCGAGCTGCGCGGCATCCCTCCCATGGCGGCCGGCGCCGCACGCATTCGCGTGACCTTTACCGTCGATGCCGATGGTCTGCTGTCCGTGAGCGCCAAGGAGCAGCTCAGCGGCGTCGAAGCGCATATCAACGTCAAGCCCTCCTATGGCCTGTCCGACGACCAGATCGCGCAGATGCTGCAGGAAGGCTTTGCCACGGCCCAGCAGGACATGAAGGCCCGCGCTCTGGTCGAGGCGCGCGTGGAGGCCGATCGCATGATTCTGGCCACGCACAGCGCGCTGGAGGCCGATGGCGATGTTCTAAGCAGCGCTGAGCGCGAGCATATCGACGCCTTGATGGCAGCCTTGAGTGCGGCCGCCACCGGCGAGGATGCGGCCGCCATCGATGCCGCGACCCAGGCCCTGGCCAAGGGCACGGAAGCTTTTGCCGCCGAGCGCATGAACCGCAGCATCCAGCAGGCGCTGGCCGGCAAGAACGTGCAATCGATATGAAATCTCTCCCCTGAAACGCTTCGCGTCTTCCTCCCAAGGGGGAGCGCTTTGCTGAGAGGCGGCGCGACCGGCACAGGCCCTTGCGGGTCGCCTCGCACAGCGTAGCTGCAGTTTCAAGGATTCGATGCTTTGGCTGCGGCCATGGACCACAGATACAACTAGAGTAGCAAGCAATGCCCATCATCAAAATTCTTCCCCATGCCGAGTACTGTCCCAATGGCAAGGAGATCGAAGCGCCCGCGGGCACCTCGATCTGCGAAGCGCTGCTGGACCACGGTGTCAATATTGAGCATGCCTGCGACATGAGTTGCGCCTGCACCACCTGCCACGTCATCGTCAGGGAGGGCTTCAACTCCCTCAACGAGGCCGAGGAGGAAGAGGAAGACCTGCTGGACAAGGCCTGGGGCCTGCAGCCGCAGTCGCGCCTGTCCTGCCAGGCGATTCTGGCGCGCGAAAATCTGACGGTGGAGATCCCCAAGTACTCCATCAACCACGCCAAAGAAAATCACTGACCCCCTGAGGCGCTATGCGCCTTCCCCCGTCGCACGGCGCCCTCTCTCGCTACGCGGGAGGGGGACACTGCCCTCGCGGCAGGGCGGCCTTTGCTCGGCAGTTTCGAGATGGGCCGGTGCTGGTTTTTAGCAAAGCGCCACAGTTAACGGAAAGAGAAATAGGATGTCGCGCCAAATTGTTCTGGACACGGAAACCACGGGCCTGTCGCCCATTGACGGCGATCGCCTGATCGAGCTGGGCTGCGTGGAGCTGGTCAACCGCAAGCTCACCGGCAACAATCTGCACCTGTATTTCAATGCGGGCCGCGACAGCCATCCCGATGCCCTGCGCGTGCACGGCATCACCACGGAGTTCCTGGCCGACAAGCCGCGCTTCGAGGAAAAGATCGAGGAGATCTGGGAATACCTGCAGGGCGCGGAACTGATCATCCACAACGCGCCGTTTGACCTGGGCTTTCTCAACAACGAGCTCAAGCTCGCCAAGCGCCCGCCGCTCAAGCAATGCGTGGGCGGGGTCATAGACACCCTGGTCATGGCCAAGGAGATGTACCCGGGCAAGCGCAACTCGCTGGACTCGCTGTGCGACCGCCTGGGTGTGGACAACTCCAACCGTACGCTGCACGGCGCCTTGCTGGACGCCGAGCTGCTGGCGGATGTCTATATCAACCTCACGCGCGGCCAGGATGCGCTGCTGATGAGCGAGGAGCCCGCGCAGGCGCAGGCCGCGGGTTCCATGGCAGTGGCCGCGGTGGATCTGAGCACTTTCAAGTTGCCGGTGCTGCAGGCCAATGCCCAGGAGCTGGAGCTCCATCAGGATGTGCTGACCCAGATGGACAAGTCCAGCGGTGGCAAGACCGCCTGGCGCGCGTTTGAAGCCGAGGCTGCGGCTTCATAAAGCTTGAGGCCAGCCAAGACGGCGTCGCCCAAAGCAACAGGCCGCACCACTGTGCTTGAGTGGTGCGGCCTGTCACGTTTTGCATTGTGCAGATCAACCAACCGGACGCCGACGGTAAACAGCGGGGCATGTTGAATGGGTTTGCAGCGTTGGTAGACCTGCTTCCATGGACTCAAGTGTGCATGTTGCAGTGCAGAAAAGGTTGCTTCAATTTCTGTAGAAACAACGTTGCTACAGAAAAATTTTCTGTGCCTGCTTAATTAGCGATAAATTCAGGTCTATGGATAGCTTGGATAAAAAGATTCTTTCGGCTCTGCAGACCAATGCGCGCGCCAGCCTGCAGGAGATCGGCGCCGCCGTCGGGCTCAGCGCCTCGCCCTGCTGGGCGCGCATCAAGAAGATGGAAGAGGCGGGCGTGATCGAGGGCTATACGGTGAGGCTCAACCCCCAGGCCCTGGGCCTGGCCGACACGGTGCTGGTCATGGTGACGCTGGACAGCCATTCCGACAACACGCTGGAGAAGTTCGGCGAGGTGCTGGCGACGATTCCCGAAGTGGTGGAAGCGCATCTGGTCTCGGGCGAATACGACTATCTGCTGCGCATCGTCGTCAAGGACACGCGCGACTACGAGCGCCTGCTGCGTGAGAAGCTCTACAAGATCAAGGGCATACGCCACAGCCAGTCCTGCTTTGTGCTGCGGACGCTGAAAAAAGCCGAGTTGCCGCTCGGCGTCTGAGGGGGAGCTCTTCTTCGGGAGCGGAAACCTGAACGCCAGTCATTTGGGAAAACCCGGCCATAAAAAAGAGGCCTGGGCCTCTTTTTTTATGGTGCAGGCTGGTGCTGCCGCCGGCAGCCTATCAGTTACCCAGATTGCGTATGGCCTCGGGCGTGTACTGGCTCTGCTTGAGATTGTCCTTGCCTAGAACCGGCGCCTTGCCGCGTTCCTGGAACAGGTTCATGCCGACATAGGCACCCGAGTTCAGGTCGTAATAGAACGAGCTGCCTGCATGCCACTTCTTGATGTCGTAGGCATAGTAATAATTGATCTCGCCGTATTGCCACAGCTGGCCGCGCGCATCGTAGAAGTCGCTGGCCACGGCGTGGCCCGTGTCTTCGTCGATGAACATCACGCGCTTGGAATACAGGTGGCGGTAGCTGGGCTTGAGCTTGCCTTCCAGCACCCAGACGCGGCGCAGCTCGTAGCGGGTATAGGCGGGATTGGGGTGGCCGGGCTTGAGCAGGTCCGCATACTTGATCTGCTGGTGAATGCGGAAGGCATTGGTGGGAATGAACATCTCGCGCTTGCCGTGCAGCGTCCATTCGTAGCGGTCCGAGGCGCCGTTGAACAGGCGGTCGGAGTCCAGCGTCACCTTGCCGCTGGAGCCGGGCACGGGCTGGTCGTAGCCGAACTCGGGCAGCTGGCGCACGCGGCGCGTGCCGGGGTCGTAGTTCCAGGCCAGGCGCTTGTCCGTGCCGAAGTTCATGGGCTCGATGGACAGGATCACGCTGCCTTTTTCGCGCTCGGGCAGGATGGTGAAATTGGTCACCCAGGCGTATTTGCCGTCATTGGGCTTGCCCAGGTTTTCGCGGGAGTCGTAGCGGCTGAGCTGCACATAGCTGGTGCGGCCCCAGGCCGTGTCGCCGCTGGTGCTGACGATGGCCAGATCGCGCTCCACTTCCTCGGTGCTGGCGCGGCTGGGGATCATATTGTTCCAGAACAGCTCCAGGCCGGTCTTGGGAATGGGGAAGGGCAGGGCGCCCATGAAGCCCTTGACGCCGTTGCCGTCGTTGATCACCTCGGCTTCCAAGGCGTTGCGCTTGATCACCGCGCAGATCTCGTCGTCGTAGCGGAAGTCACGGTGGCCCGGATAGACCGGAATGTGCATGCTGTTGGGAAACTTCTTGAGCAAGGCCTTCTGGCCGTCGCTGAGCTTGTCGGCGTACTGGGCCAGATTGGCCGCCGTGATCTCGAACAGCGGCTTTTCCTGGGCATAGATATCGGGCTGGTACTGGCCCACCGATTTGGTGAACTTGACATCGGGCGGCACGCCCAGAATCTTGCCCGTGAATGCAGGAATGCTGCCATCGGCATTGCCGGCCTTGATGGCGCCGGTGCAGGTCAGTTCCTTGCCCAGCTTGTCGGCCTCGGCGGCGGGCACCTTGGCAAAGGCGGTCCCGGC
>JAFAIY010000648.1 GCA_019236485.1 Comamonas sp.
GGACCTGGCCAGGCACGGCATCAGCGACAGCGATCAACGTGCGGCACTGTCGCTGGCCATACACAAGGGCTGGCTGCAAAAAGGCCCGGAGGACGAGGTTCAGCTGACCGAAGAGGGCTTTGACCTGGACTTCACGCAGTGAAGTCCACGCCGGCCGGCAGTTCCTGATGGCTTGGGATATCTCGCTCGGGCGGGCCTGTTCAGCGCCTCACTCCAGATAGACCCCTTTTTCTTTTTTGCGCGCCCGCATGCCGGTGCGCAGAAAAAGCTCGCTGCCGCCCTGGGCGGCCAGAGGCTTGCCGCTGGCCGCGGCCAGATGGGCATCGGCGCGCGCGCTCCAGTGGTCCAGCAGGTCCTGCAAGGCCTGGCGCTCGGCGTCGGCAAGCTGTGGGTGCTGGCAGAGAAAGTCCTGCAGATACTGGCGCGCATCCTGCTCCAGCTGCGCGCGCGTGGTGGCCAGCGAGATATAGCTGATATCGTCGTCGCGCCCCGCGGTATGCGTGCCCAGCAGATAGCAGCCTATGTAGTCGCCCCGGGTCTGGCCCACGGCCGGGTCCTGGCTGAGTTTCTTGAGCAGGCTGAATGGCCACATGCGTTGAATTCCTAACACCGGGCCGCGGCCCAAACGGCTATTGTCGCCCATGCTTTGTCACCACAGAGATGTGGCGATTGCGAACCAACCATCAAGAAGAGGCGACATGGGAGAGACCAGTTCGGCAGGAATTTCTTCGGGCGGCCGCTGGCTGCGGCGCGGGCTTTATGCGGCTGCGGCCCTGACGGGGCTGGCCCTGCTTGCCGGGGGCGCGGCGGCCGTCTACGGCGTGCGGGCCCAGCCGCGCCTGGACGGCAGGCTGGAGGTGCGGGGGCTTGCTGACCGCGTCTGGCTGCGGCGGGACGGCTCCGACGTCACGCATATCGCGGCGGCATCGCCTCAGGATGCCTGGCGTGCGCTGGGCTTTGTCCATGCCCAGGAGCGCGGCTGGCAGATGGAGTTCAACCGCCGGCTGATGCAGGGGCGGCTGTCCGAGATCCTGGGCCCGGCCACGCTGGAGCTCGACAAGCTCATGCGTGCGCTGGACATCCATGGCGCGGCACGCCGCCAGTACCAGGCCCTGCCGGCCGCGGTGCAGGAGGCTTTGCAGGCCTATAGCCAGGGCATCGCGGCTTTTTACGCCAGGCCTTCGCAGGCGGCCGCCCCCGAATTCCTGCTGCTGGGCACCAGGGCCGGCGCCGACCGCGGCCCGGCCTGGGAGCCCGAGGACAGCGTGGGCTGGGCGCTGATGATGGCCCTGGACCTGGGCGGCAACTGGGGCAACGAGTTTGCCCGCCTGAATCTGCTGCAGGTACTCGATACCGAGCAGCTGTGGCAGCTGATGCCGCCTTATCCGGGCGAGCCGCCGGCCTCCGCCGTGGATCTGGCCGGGCTTTACAAGCAGCTCGGCGTTTACCGCAGCGGCGGCGAGGCGCAGAAGCTTGCGGAGCCTGCAGCCCAGCTAGGGTCGGCGCTGCAGCAATGGGCGGCGGCAGCGGTGCGCGACGTGGGCACCAACGACGGCCTGGGCAGCAACAACTGGGTGGTGGCCGGCAGCAGGACGCAAAGCGGCAAGCCTTTGCTGGCCAATGACCCGCATCTGGGGCTCAGCGCCCCGGCCATCTGGTACTTCGCCCATCTGCAGGCCCCGGCGGGCCAGGCCGCCGACGGCAGCGCGCTGGCGGCCATCGATGCGATAGGGGCGACCCTGCCCGGCTTGCCGTTTGTGGTGCTGGGGCGCACGCGCCAGGTCGCCTGGGGCTTCACCAACACCAATCCCGATGTGCAGGACCTGTACCTGGAGCAGATCGATCCGCAGGACGGCACGCGCTACCGCACGCCCACGGGCTGGGAGCCGTTCGGCCGACGCGAGGAGGTCTTCAAGGTCAAGGGCCAGGCCGATGTGAAGCTCACGCTGCGCAGTACGCGCCACGGCCCGGTGCTCAGCGATGCCCAGGCCCAGTACGGCCAGGTCATCGATACCCGCAGATATGCGCTGGCCCTGCGCTGGGCCGCGCTGGACACGGACAACCGCACCGTGGCGGCCGGCCTCAAGAGCAATAGCGCGCAGACGGTGCAGCA
>JAFAIY010000201.1 GCA_019236485.1 Comamonas sp.
GACGAAGGTGTCGGTCACGACCTTGGACAGCTTGTCGTCCATGGTGAAGTACTCGCGGCTCCAGTCCACGGTATCGCCCATGCGGCGCATCTGCGTGGTGATGGTATTGCCGGATTGTTCCTTCCATTCCCAGACCTTGGAGACGAAGCTTTCGCGGCCCAGGTCATAGCGGCTCTGGCCCGCGGCCTGCAACTGGCGCTCCACCACGATCTGGGTGGCGATGCCGGCGTGGTCGGTGCCGGGAATCCAGGCCGTGTTGTAGCCCTTCATGCGGTGATAGCGCGTCAGCGAGTCCATGATGGTCTGGTTGAACGCATGGCCCATGTGCAGTGTGCCGGTCACATTGGGCGGGGGCAGCTGAATGGCGAACGCGGGCTGGGACGCATCGGGCTGGCCCGTGCCACGCACGCCGGCGTGGCCGTAGCCGCGCTTTTCCCACTCGGGGCCCCAGTGGGCTTCGATGGCTGCGGGTTCGAAGGATTTGGACAGGCTCTCCAGGCCGGGTTGTGCAGGGGTGTCGCTCATGGTGTTGTTGTCAAGGAAAACGGCATCCCGCGGGATGCCGTCGATGGTTCGAGACGGATGGTCTGATTCTAGCGACCTGGTACATGTGAGCGGCGTGGGTGGGTACTGGCTGCTGCAGGGGCGGCAGGTACAGGCAGCCGGCCGGGTACACTGAGCCCACAGCCTTGGCCCGCCGCCTCATTGCCTGGATAGATGAGGGTGGCCGGGCCTGTCTCGGCGCACAAGCGGCCGGCCCGGGTATTTCCGCGGCCCGGCCGCGCAATGAAAAGGATTACCCATGAGCACACTTCCCCCCTGTCCCCAATGCCATTCCGAGTTCACTTACGAGGACGGCGGCCTGTTCGTCTGCCCCGAATGCGCCCATGAATGGTCCGCCGAGGCCGCCGCATCGGGCGAGCCCGAGCTAAGGGTCTACCGCGACAGCGTCGGCAATGTGCTGCAGGACGGAGATACCGTCACCGTCATCAAGGACCTGAAGCTCAAGGGTTCGGCGGGCGTGGTCAAGGTGGGTACCAAGGTGAAGAACATCCGCCTGGTCGACCGCGATCACGATATCGATTGCAAGATCGACGGCTTTGGCGCCATGAGCCTGAAGACGGAGTTTGTGAAAAAGGTCTGAGCGGGCGGCTGCCCGGCCTCAAGCAAAAAAGGCATCCCAAAGGGATGCCTTTTTTATTGCCGGACCGCTTCCTGGATGAAAGAGTCCCTTCCTGGAGGGGCGCGGGAGCGTAGAGGCTATTTCCTCAGACCGAGCCGGGAGGCACGAACTCGGGACGGTCGTTGCTCTGGGGCTTGAGCGGTGCGCTGGACTTGCCTTCGGCACGCTCCTGGCGCCACTGTTGCTTGCGCGCCGTCCACTCCTGAAGGCGGGCATGGGCGGTCTTGCTTTCCTGGAGCATCTGCATCTCGTCGGCCAGCTGGGCCGTGAGTTCCAGGCGGATGCCGTTGGGGTCGAAGAAGTAAATGCTCTTGAAGATATGGTGGTCGGTCACGCCCAGCACTTCCACGCCGCAGGCCTGCAGGCGGGCCTTGGTGTTCTCGAGTTCCTCCACGGTGTCCACGCGGAACGAGATGTGGTTGATCCACAGCGGAGTGTTGGGCGAGGGCTGGGCCGCTTCGTCGTCACCGATGTCGAAGAAGGCGATGAACGAGCCGTCCTTGAGACGGAAGAAGAAATGGGTGTAGGGGCAGTACTCGCCCGTGGAGGGAACGTAGTCGCTCTGGATGATGTGAAACAGCGGCAGACCCAGAATGTCTTCGTAGAAGTGGCGTGTTTCCTCGGCATCCTTGGCCTTGTAGGCGTAGTGGTGCAGCTGGCGCCAGGCGGCCGGGGCGGGCATCTGGGACAGATCGGGATAGGCAGGCGTGGTCGCGACAGAGGCGTTCATTGTTGTCTCCTTGGTGGGTGTGAAGATGATTCTACTATCCGTAATTAATTAACCTAAATGAAATTCGTGTGACCGCCCGGCATGTGTGGTATTTCGGGCCGCAGACGTAAAAAAGCCCGGGGCGAATTCACGGCCCGGGCCAAGACAAGGCCGTTCAAGACCTCGCATGAAGAAAAGTGATGCAGAGCTGCTTATTGCTTCACGGCTTCGATCTGCATGACCAAGCGCACTTGCTTGGAGAAGCCATAGGGGATGCCGTAGTCCACGCCCCACTGGGTGCGGTCGATGGTGGCTTCAAAGTCGCCACCGCAGACTTCACGCTTTTGCAACATGGGGCTTTCGTAGCAGGTGAACTTGTTGGCCTTGAGGGTGACGGGCGCGGTCTTGCCCTTGAGCGTCAGATGGCCGGTCACTTCCTTGAGCTTGTCGCCGTCGAACACGAACTTGTCGGAGACAAACTTGGCGCTGGGGAATTTCTCGGCGTCAAAGATGTCGGCGCTCTGCAGATGCTTGTTGAAGGCAGCGGTGCCGGAGTTCACCGAAGTCATGTCCAGCTCGACATCGACCTTGCCGGTCTTGCCGGCCTTGTCGAACTCTACGTTGCCGCTCTTCTTGTCGAAGCGGGCGCGGTTGGTGGAGGCACCGAAGTGGTCGATCTCGAAGGTCGCGAACGTGTGGGTCGGGTCGATGGCGTAGGTGGACGGCGCAGCGTGCACGGCGGAGGCGAACAAGGAGGCAGCGGCCAGGGCGAACAGCGGGAAACGCATGGGAAGAATCTCCTTCAGAGTGTTGGGAATCAAAAAAGTGAGCTATTGGCGCTTGCTGGGAAAGCGCCAGAGGTGAGAAAGGCTTAGAGCTTGCCGACGCCGGTCAAGGCCAGCTTGAATTGCACGTTGACCTCATCGGCCACCATGGAGGTGTCCTTCCAGTCGCCGTCGCCAATCTTGAAGGCCAGGCGTTTGAGCGGCAGGGTGCCGGTGGCCGTGGTCGTGGCGCCGGCCTGGGTCAGCTGCACGGGCAGGCTGACTTTTTGCGCATTGCCCTTGATGGTCAGAGTGCCGTCCACTTGGTATTTGCCGCCGCCCAGGGCCTTGACGGTGCTGGAGTCGAAGCTGGCCTGGGGAAACTTGGCGACATTGAACCAGTCGGCCTTGGGCAGCTCGGCGTCGGTTTCCTTGGCGCCCATGGTGGCGCTGCCGGTATCCACGGTGAAGTGGATCTTGCTGGTCTCGGGCTTGGCCGTGTCGAAACTGATCTTGGCGTCGAACTTCTTGAACTGGCCCTTGATGGGCACGCCCATCTGCTTGGCTTCGAAGTGGATGGCGCTTTGCGCGGGCACCAGGGCCTGGTCGGCCAGCGCCAGGTTGGAGATGGCGGCCGCGCCCAGAGCTGCGGCGACGACAGAGGTCTTGAACAGGGTTTGCATGGAAGTCAACTCCTTGGAGTGCAACAGAATTCGGTATCGGGGCGGCTCAGCGGCCGCCGGGCAGCATGCGCGACAGCAGGCCGTCGCGGTCTATGAGCTGGTGCTTGACGACGGCCGCCACATGCAGCAGCACCAGGGCGGCCAGCGCATAGGCCAGATAGGCATGCCAGGGCTTGAGGGCCTCGGCCAGCTCGGGGCTCTTGGCGACCAGGTCGGGCAGGGGCAGCAGGCCGAACAGCACGATGGGGAAACCCGCGGCCGAGCTGTAGATCCAGCCCATCAGCGGAATCGCAAAGAACAGCAGATACATCAGGTGGTGCACGCCATGGTGGGCCGCGCGCTGCCAGGCCGGCATGGTCCGGATCATGGCTTCGGGCAGGGCCGGCGGGCGATGCGTGATGCGCCACAGCAGGCGCAGCAGCGACAGGATCAGAATCGTCATGCCCGCCCATTTATGCCAGTTGAAGTACTTGAGGCGGGCCGGCGAAAACGGCAGGTCCGTCATATACAGACCGAAAAAGAAAATGCCGATCAGCGCGGCGGCCAGCAGCCAGTGCAGCGCAATGGCGACTCCGGTATAGCGGTGTGGTGACGCAGAGGTGTTCATGAAGGCTGCTAAAGGAAATGTGAGCAGCAGGGCCTGAGCGCCGGCTGCGATTGACATGCAGTGTATGAAACCGGAATTGCGGAAAGGTTCAGCAGGATTGAGGTCTCGATTCAAAAAAGCTGAATGCCCAGCCGCACAAACCATGGCCCTCGCAGAGGCGTGGAGCATTTTGCTGTCTAGCGGAGGGCAAGCGCCAGGCGCTCAGGCTGTTCTTGCTGCAAACATCAATGCGGAAAATTCGTGTTGATGGATATCAATTTTCCGAGTAATTAACTTGTGATTTCATGTAACAAAAAGTGATGAATAGCACTGTTTCTATACTCCGCGCCTCTTAGTCTTCTAAAAGACCGAAGCGTGGCGGACGGCCGAGGCTGGTGATTTGTGGGCAAATGCCGACAACAACAGCAGCCGTTATCACCTGCTTTTTGACTCTTGAGTGCGTACAACCTCAGGAATACATAGTCATCTAGCGATGTGTCCACGCCAGCTCCTGCTGCTGCATGTACGCATTGCAGCAAGGAGTTGGAATAGTGTCCAAACAGGACTTGAATCGGCGCAGCTTTCTCAAGGCTGCCGCCGCCATGGGCGTGATTGCAAGTGTGCGCCCGGTCAAAGACGCGCTTGCGGAATTGCTGACGCCTGTCGGCGGCCAGGAGAGCCTCTGGATCAGCGGCAACAAGCTCAACTATCGCCGCGACGGCATGGCCAAGGTCACGGGGCAGAAAGTCTTTGCCATAGACCTGCGCGCCAAGGACATGCCGGGCTGGCCCGAGCAGCAGTCGCATGCGCTGACCATCCACATTCCGCGAGCAGACCGCATCTACGAAGGCCTGGACCTGTCCGTGCTGGAAGGCTGCCAGCCCGATGTGCTGATCGATGCCGAGACCCTGGCCGCTGACGGCCTGGTCATGCCCGAGTCCAGCTTTTACGGCGACTTCTTTCTCAAGAAGGGTCAGCTCTCGCCCATGCTGGGCCAGCCGGTGGCAATCGGCATCTGGCACGACTACGAGAAGTTCCGCGTGGCCAACCAGCGCCTGCGCTTCAACGACGCCATCTTCCGTTTCGGCGCCGAGGCCAAGCAGCCGGCCCGCACGCCCTATGGGGCCGCGCGCTATGTGCGCGTGCAAGGGGATGATGTGTATGGCGAGGACAAGTTCTCGGCCATGAAGAACACCGCGGTCTGGCCTAAGCTCGACGAGCAGGGCGTGCACTGGCCCGACCAGAACCACCCCGCCTTCGGTGCGCTGATGGCCGAGTCGGCCCGCATCCAGGCCGAGATGAAGCAGCCCAAGGACGGTCTGCGCTCCTTTGCCCGCAAGTACTACAGCCAATCCGTCGAGCATATGGCGATGGAGATGGAAAACGGCCTGGCCTGGTACAGCCGTGACACGGGCGTGATGCACCTCGTGGCGGGCACCCAGGCCCCCTACAGTGCGGCCGAGCACATCATGCACATGATGAAGGACAGCCGCCTGCCGCTCAAGGAGCTGGACTACATCAGCTCCTATACCGTGGGTTACGGCCAGAAGGAGCACCAGCCCTTCCCGTTCTACGTGGCGCTGACCTCGCTGTATGCCCAGGGGCGCCCGGTGCGGCTGGCCCTGGATCGCTGGAAGCACTTCCAGTTCGCGCTCAAGCGCCACGCTTTCGACACCGAAAGCGCCATCTCGGTGGACAAGGACGGAAAATTCCACGCCTTTACCTGCAATATGGTGGGCGATGGCGGTGGCGTGGCGAACTTCAGCGCCTCCGTGGGCCAGGTGGCCGTGACGGCGGCGCAGTCCATCTACTATTTCCCCGAAAGCGATCTGTCCGAGCAGGTGAATACCTCCATCGGCGTGACGGCAGGGTCCTTCCGCGGCTACGGCACCATCCAGTCCATGGGCGCGACCGAGATGCTGGTGGACGAGATCGCTCATGAGATCGGCATGGATGCCATCGAGTTGCGCAAGCGCAATGTGATGCAGAGCAGCATGAAGAACACCCAGGGGGCATCGCCTGCGGGTCAGATGCGCATCGGTGAAATCCTCGACCTCGCCGCCAAGGATCCGATGTGGATCGAGCGAGACAAGCGCAAGGCCGACTACGAGGCCAGGAACCCCGGGATGCGCTATGGCATCGGCTTCGGTGCCGTGCAAAAAGACTTCGGCACCGGCGCGGAAGCGGCCATTGTGCAGATCGAGGTCACGCCCGAAGGCCGCATCAAGATGCGCCACCTGACCACCGAGGTGGGTACGGGCAGCACCACGGCGCAGCTGCTGGTGACCGAGCCTTTCCTGGGCCGGCCCGCGGACGAGGTGGACTTCGCGGTGAACCACTGGGACAACATGCCCTTGCACACCAAGGACGAGCCCTACACCACGCCCCAGGCCAAGGAAGACGAGCTTGCCAAGGACCCGACCTGGGTGCCGCGCATGGTCTCGCCCGTGTCGGCCTCCAACTCGGCTTATTTCTTCAGCCATGCCACGCAGCAGGCGGCGCAATTGCTGCTCAAGCTCTGCCTGTGGCCGGCAGCCCAGTCCCTGTGGTCGGGCAAGGCCGGCGGCGACGGCCAGATCACGGGCAGCGCCACCACCGAAGCCATGCTGGAATGGCGTGGCCGCATGCTGGTGGCCGAGGGCATGGAGCCCCTGAGCCTGGAGCGCCTGGCCGCCCGTGCACACGAGCTGGGCATGGTGACCGGCGTGTGCGTGCACACCTTCAACCGCTGGGCCTGGGCCAAGGCCGATTTCACCGTGGAAGGCAAGAAGTTCCAGGCGCTGGTGGATGCGCTTTCGGTGCAGTACGGCAAGGGTGCAAGCGATGCCAAGAAGGCCGCCATGAAGCATGGCGGCTATGCCTTCATCGCGCGCGACAAGGTCTACTACCCGCCGGTGCAGCGTACCAACGCGGGCACGGTGTATTACGCGCCCTGCGCCACCATGGTGGAGCTGGCGGTTTCCACCGGCACCGGCAAGGTGCAGCTGCTGTCGCACAAGACCTGGCTGGAATGCGGCACGCAGATCGTGCCCGAGCTGGTGTCGGGCCAGATCCAGGGTGGCGTTGCCATGGGCATAGGCCATGCGCTCTACGAAGACCTGCCGCTGCACGAAGACGGCCCCGGCAACGGCAAGTGGGGCCTGAGCCGCTACCACGTGCCGCGTGCCAGCGAAGTGGCCGTGTGGACCTGCGAAGGCCATGTGCTGCCGCCCCTGTCGCGCACCGACCCGCCCAAGGGCATGGCCGAGGTGATCCTCATCCCCGTGATGGCCGCCTGCGTCAACGCAGTGGCCCACGCAACCGGCAAGCGTTTCTACGCCACCCCTGTGACCCCCGAAAAAATCAAAGAGGCCCTGTGATGTCCTCCGACCGAATTCAATTCTCCGCCACGATCAACCGCAAAAAAGTAGGCCCCGTCGACGTTCCCAAGGACTTGATGATGATCGAGTTCCTGCAGGAGTACGCGGGCATGAACGGCACGCGCCTGGGCTGCGGCCAGGGCGTGTGCCGCGCCTGCACCATCATCGTCGACGACCCCGAAAAAGGCTCGATCACCGTGCCCGCCTGCGTGACCGGCGTGACCTGGCTCAACGGCAAGACCATCCGCACCGTGGAGGGCATCGCCTCGGTGGACGACAAGGGCGTGGTCCACCCCTCGCCGGTGCAAAAAGCGTTTCTCGAGCACTATTCCTTCCAGTGCGGCTACTGCACGCCGGGCTTTGTGAACTCGGCCACGGTGCTGATGGAAAAGCTGGAAAAGCACCCCGTGCCCGCCGACGAGGTGGAGAAAGCCATCGAGGAGCAGCTCGAGCCCCATATCTGCCGCTGCACCGGCTATGTGCGCTACTACCATGCGGTGCGCGACGTGATCCTGAAGACGCCGGGCCTGACCACGGGCAAGCGCACCAAGGAGGTCGTGAACAATGGCTAAGACCTGGATCAAGGGCCTGGGCGCGGCCGCCGTGCTGGGCGTGCTCGTGGCCGGCGGCATGTATCTGTACGGCAGCTCCAGCGGCGACATCCCCGCGGCCACGGTGGACTTCGCCAAGCTGGGGCCGCAGGAGTACGACAAGCTCTACAAGCGCGGTGAGCAGGTGTTCCGCGCCGGCGACTGCGCGGCCTGCCACAGCTCGCCGCAGACCGGCGCCGAGCTGGCCGGCGGCGTGCCCATGGTCACGCCCATGGGCACGCTCTACGGCAGCAATATCTCGCCCTCCAAGGAGCATGGCATAGGCAGCTGGACGGCCGACGACCTGTACCGCGCGGTGGCCACGGGCATCGCCCCCGGCCGCAAGGTTCTGTACCCGGCCATGCCATATGCGAGCTATCACCAGATCACGCGTGGCGATGTCGATGCGCTGTGGGTGTGGCTGATGAAGCAGCCCGCGGTGGAAGTGGGCAGCAAGCCCGGCGAGATGTCCTTCCCCTTCAACATCCGTCCCGCGGTGGCGATGTGGAATGTGCTCAACCGCCCGGCGGCCAAGGAGTTCGACATCTCGGTGGACGAGCTGGCCCGCGGCAAGTACCTGGTGGATGTGCTGGGCCATTGCGCCGAATGCCATAGCCCGCGCACCAAGCTGACTTTCGCCATGGACAAGTCGCGCTATCTGGAGGGCAGCATCATCGAGGGCGCATACGCTCCGGCGCTGACGCCCGAGGCGCTGAGCGAGCGCGGCTGGACCAAGGACGATCTGGTCAAGTTCTTCCGCACCGGGCTGTCGCCGCAGGGCGTGATGACCTTCGGCATGTCCTCGGTGCTGGATCATTCCACCTCGCGCATGGCCGAAGCCGATGTACACGCCATGGCTGCCTATCTGACCCAGAACCGCGCAATGCCCGGCCCCAAGGTCAAGGCCGCGGAAGGACAGACCAGCGTCAAGGGCGAGAACCTGTACCTGGGCCTGTGTGCGGGCTGCCACGGTGCGCAGGGCGATGGCCAGCCGCATTCCTCGGTGCCCATGAACACCAACACCACGGCCATGTACTCCACGCCCATCAATCTGATCCGCGTGATCCGCGAAGGCGTGCATGAGCGCGACTTGGCCCATGGCGAGCGCATGCAGACCATGCCTGCCTATGCCGACAAGCTCAGCAACGAGGAGATGGCGGATCTGGTCAACTACATGCGCCAGACCTGGGGCGGCCAGCCCGGCAATGTGACCGCCGCGCAGGTTGCGGAGCAGGTGCAGATCATAGAGCACAGCAAGTAACTCCGAGCGTGCCTCAAGGCCACGGTCGTCCGCGCTTTGCCGCGGCGGCCGTGGCCTTTTGTTTTGGGTGGCGCGCCGTAGTGACGGGGACGGATGCGACGGGCCACGCATCACCAGGCCGGCTTTGTATCGTGCTTGGGCTCTGTGAAAAGCCGGGCCGTGCCGGCGCTTATTCGTCCTGAGCGGGATTGTCGGGCAGCACCACCATGGCCTGGGCCGCGAGCTTCCAGGCGATGGCCGAGGCCTCCATATCGCCGCGGTGCTCGGCCATCAGGGCCAGGCGCTGCCAGGCGCGGGTGCGCAGCAAAGGCTCTTCCAGCTGCGGGGCCGCGCGGGTCAGCAGCTGCTGGGCCTTGCCCCAAAGCTGGCGCTGCACGCAGGCCATGCCCGCCAGATACTGCAGGCGCGGCTCGCGCGGATTGGCATTGGCCGCGGCCTCCATGCGGGCCAGCCAGGCGCCGTCGAGCTTGCCCAGGCAGGACTGCAGCACCTGCACCAGCTTGGGCAGATGGGCTTCGGTGCGCGGGCTGGGCCGGTCCAGCAAATGCTCCCACACGGGCAGCAGCCAGGCGCGGGCCTGGGGCGCTTCGCCGCCCAGCTCCACCAGGCGTTCGGTGGCGGGAATTGCAATCTCGGGCATGGCGCGCTCGTCCTCGTCCAGCGACAGCCAGAACTGCTGCAGCGAGGAGGTATCGCGCGCATCGCGGATGCTGGCCAGCAGCAGGCCGCGCACCACGCTGGCCGAGGCCGCGGGCGAGAACGCACGGTGCTTGGCCAGCAGGCGGGCCGTGTCCAGGGCGATGCGCGTATCGCCGGCCAGGCGCGCGGCCTTGAGCTTGATGCGTAGCGCTATGGTGCGTCGCCCCGCGCCCTGGGGTAGTTCGCCGAGGCGGCGCATGGAGTCGGCGGCGTCGCGGTCATCGAGAGCCCAGCGCGCGGCGCGCATCTGTGCGCCCTCGCGGATTTCCGTGTCCTGGGTGTTGCCCGGAGACGGCAGCACCTCCATGGCCTGCTGCCAGTGCTTGTCGCGCAGAGAACCGTCCTGCAGCGCATGCGAGGCATCGGCGGCCAGCAGATGGGCCGTGGCATTGAGGCGCTCGCCATAGGGGATCGCGGCCTTGGCGTCGCGCAGCGATTGCTCGGTGGACAGAGCGGACAGCGCGGCCTTGCGCGCGCGCAGAAAACGGCCGGCCTGCAGATGCGACAGCGCCTCCAGCAGGCTCTGGCTCATGCCGCGCTCTTTTTGCTGCATGCGCCAGCGGCGCGCCTGGTGCGGCATCTGCAGCAGCGTGGCCAGCGCGCGCAAGGCCACATAGAGCAGCACAAAGGCCAGCAGGATCAGGACTATGGCCAGATTCAGCGACATGTCCACGCGGTACGGCGACCAGAACCAGGTCACGGTGCTCTGGTTGTTGCCGGCAAACAAGGCCGCGGCCACGGCCACGGCAAACAGACCCATCAACCACAAGGCGGCACGCATCTCTGTGTCCTCCTCGGTTAGCGGCCGGCGGCCGCAGTGGCCAGCGCGGTCAGAGTGTCGTCCAGTTGCAGGCGTTCGTTGGAATGCAGATTGGCCTGGATCTGCTGCAGCTGCGCCTGTGCGATCTGGGTGCGGCGCGCACGGGTGTCAAAGTATTTGTTGAGCATGGCCCCGGCCGAGCTCAGGTCCACGCGGGCCGATTCCCACTGGCGCGAGAGCAGGGCCAGGCGTGCATTGAGCAGCTTGAGCTTGAGGTTCTCGCGCAGGAAATAGCCTTGCTCCGGAGCCAGCAGGGCGGCCTCGGGGTGATCGATGCGGCGCACGCGCACCAGGTCGGCCGCGCCGTCCTTGAACGACTGCCAGACGCGTTCGCTCTGTCCCTGCCACCAGGCCCACTGGGTGGGCGCGAGGCCGGCATCGGGCGCTGCCGGCGTGGCCGTGCTGCCGCGCTCCTGCAGCGCATTGCGCCCGCGCAGCCGGCCCACATCGTTGATCAGCGGCAGCTCGTCCACCTGGCGCGTCAGGTCTTCGATGCGCGCCAGCACGCCGCTGGTGTCGGTCACGCTCATGCGCGAGAGCTTGTCCAGGTCCAGGTCTATGGCGCGCACCACGGGGGCCAGGCGCGGCTGGGCCGTGCTTTCCACGCGCTTCCTGGCGGATTTGAGGGTGGAGACCAGAGGCTGCAGGCTGCCCGAGAGCTCGGCCTGCTGCTGGGCCAGGCGCACCGAGGATTCGATATCGGCCACGAGGTTTTCATCGCGCGAGCGCGACATGCTCTGCATCAGCTCCTCGAGCTGGTTGCGCTGCAGGCTGAGTTCGCCGACGCGCGCTTCCATGACCGAGACCCGGGCCGCACTGTCGCGCGCCAGATCCTGGGCATCCTTGGCCAGGGTGCGGGCCTCGACGGACTGCGCGCCCGACTGGGCCGACTGGCGCGCCAGCTGCTCCTGCATATTGCCCACGCGCTGCCACAGCATGCCGCAGGCCACCAGGGCGGCTGCGGCCACGGCTCCCAGTGTCAGCACCAGGGCCAGGGGCGCGGCTCGGCCCGTGCCGGGAGGGGCTGCGTGGCCGGGCGGGGTATCCGTTTGCTGTTGATCGGTGGTGGGGATGGCGTCAGGGCTCATAGAGCCGATTCTATAGACGCGAGCACCTCATCCTGCAGAGGGCGGCTTTGCAAAACCGTGCCGAAACCCGCGGCCAGCGCTTTGCCGGCAATGCGTTCGTGGGTAGTAAGCGCTCGCCCATGCCGCCAATCCTGTCCGGGCATGATCTGTTGCAGGTTGGCAACAGCCTCCGAGCTGCTGAACAGCCACAGGCTGCCGTCGCTGGCCGCCTGCCGCGCCAGCTCCAGCTGCTGGGGCGTCCATTGCGGCAGCTGGCGCTCGTAGACGGCCAGCAGCTCGACCTCGGCCCCGGCCTCGCGCAGGCGCGCGGCCAGCCAGTCGCGGCCGGCGCCCTGGGTGCTGGGCGTGGCCGCAGCGGGCGCGGGGCTGGCGCCGCGCACAATCAGCACGCGGTCGCCGGGTCGGATCTGCGCGTGCACGTTCTGCCATAGCGACTCGGATTCAAACTGCGCGGCGTCCGGCGCCGGGCCGTCGATCTGGGCCTGGGGCAGGCCCGCCGCGAGCAGGGCGCGCTCGGTGCCAGGGCCCGGCGTCCAGGCCCGGGTTTCGGCCGCCAGCAGCGCCGGTGCCTGAGGCGCTGCAAAGAAATGCTGTACCGCATTGCCGCTCACAAACATCACGGCGCGGTAATGCGCGGGAGTCTGGGCGTCGCGGCGCGCCGCGGCCAGGGCCTGCTGCGAGGCCGCGTCCGCGCACGGGCCTATCGCCAGCAGCGGCAGGGCCTGGGCCGCAATGCCGCGGGCCTGCAGCGCCTGCACCCAGGGCTGGGCGTCGTGCAGCGGACGGGTGACCAGTACGCGGCGCATGCGGCTGGGGGAATCAGTCCGGTTTGGTGCTGGCGGGCACGGCGCCCGCGGCCTGCAGCTTTGCGGCCAGGCTTTCACCCAGAGCGTTGGCGGCCGCAAAATCCTTGACCTCGGCGCTGGCCTGCACGCGCACCAGGGCCAGGTTGCCTTCCATATCGCCCCAGGCTGCGTCCATGTGCAGGGTATCGCCTTCGAAGCGGCCGAAAGCGGCCAGCGGCATGGAGCAGCTGCCGCCCATGCAGCGGCTCACGGCGCGCTCGGCGGTCACGGTCAGCCAGGTCTTCTGGTCGGCCAGCGGGGCCAGGGCGTCGATGATGTCCTGGCGGTCGGCGCGCACCTCGATGCCTAAAGCGCCCTGGCCGGCCGCGGGCAGCATCTGCGCGGGGTCGAACTTGGTACGGATGCGGTCGCTCATGCCCAGGCGCATCAGGCCCGCGGCGGCAAGCACGATGGCGTCGTACAGGCCTTCGTCGAGCTTGCGCAGTCGGGTGTTGACGTTGCCGCGCAGGGCTTCGATCTTGAGGTCGGGGCGCAGGGCCTGCAGCAGGGCCTGGCGGCGCAGGCTGGAGGTGCCGACCACGGCGCCCTGCGGCAGCTCGTCCAGCGTGGCGTAGCGGTTGGAGACAAAAGCATCGCGCGGGTCTTCGCGCGTCATCACGCAGGCCAGAACAAAGCCCTCGGGCAGCTCCATGGGCACGTCCTTGAGCGAATGCACGGCCAGGTCGGCACGGCCTTCCTCGAGCGCCACTTCCAGCTCCTTGACGAACAGGCCCTTGCCGCCCACCTTGGACAGGGCGCGGTCCAGGATCTGGTCGCCCTTGGTGGTCATGCCCAGCAGCTCGACGCTGTGGCCGCGGCCGCGCAGTATCGCCTGTACATGCTCGGCCTGCCACATAGCCAGCTGGCTTTCCCGTGTGGCAATGACGATGGATACGGGTGTGGACGATTCGGAATTCATAACGGACGCTGTATAGGACAGGGAACAGGGGATGCTAGCATGCGTGTCGACCTATACAGTGCCCAAGGAGAATAGTTCATGCCTTCCGCCCGCCCCAAGAGCGCCGAGTCCGCAGACCGACCCGTGCGCAAGACGGACAAGGATTTGCCGCTGATCGAAGACATCCGCCTGCTGGGGCGAATTCTGGGGGATGTGATACGCGAGCAGGAGGGCGAACAGGCGTTTGCGCTGGTCGAGCAGGTGCGCCAGCTGTCGGTGGCGTTTCGCCGCGATGCCGACGAGGCCGCGGACAAGGCACTCAAGAAGCTGCTCAAAGGCCTGTCCAGCGATCAGACCGTGAGCGTGATCCGCGCCTTCACCTATTTCTCGCATTTGGCCAATCTGGCCGAGGACCGCCACCATATCCGCCGCCGCGCCGTGCACGAGCGCGCGGGCAACACCCAGGAAGGCAGCATCGAGGTGGCGCTGGCGCGCCTGCGCTGGGCCGGCATTTCCTCGGGCAGCGTGGTCAAGACCCTGACCCGGAGCTTTATCTCGCCCGTGCTCACGGCTCACCCCACCGAGGTGCAGCGCCAGAGCATTCTGACGGCCGAGCGCCGCATCGCCCAGTTGCTGGCCGAGCGCGACGACATACTCATGCGCGCCCAGCTCTACAACAGCGCCAAGGATGCGCTGACGCCGCGTGAGCTCGCCCGCGTCGATGCGCAGCTGCGCGCCTGTGTGGCCCAGTTGTGGCAGACGCGGCTGCTGCGCCACTCCAAGCTCACGGTGGCCGACGAGATCGAGAACGCGCTGTCCTATTACGAGGCGACGTTTCTGCAGGAGATTCCCAAGATCTATGCGCAGCTGGAGCAGGAGCTCGGCGAGAAGCTGCCCGAGCAGAGCTTTTTGCGCATGGGCCAGTGGATTGGCGGCGACCGCGACGGCAATCCCTTTGTGACGGCCGAAAGCCTGGAGCTGGCGCTGTCGCGCCAGGCCGATGTGGCGCTGCGCCACTATCTGCGCGAGGTCCACTATCTGGGCGGCGAGCTGTCGCTGTCCGACCGCCTGGTCGATGTCACGCCCGAGATGCAGGCCCTGGCCGAGGCCTCGCCCGACCACAATGTGCACCGCAGCGACGAGCCCTACCGCCGCGCGCTCACCGGCATCTACGCGCGCCTGGCGGCCACGCTGAAGCTGCTGACCGGCGGCGAGGCCGCGCGCCATGCGGTGGCGCCGCAGAACGCCTATGCCTCGGCCGCCGAGCTGCTCGCCGATCTGAAGATCATCGATGACTCGCTGTCGCGCTTTCACGGCGATGCGCTGGCGCCGCAGCGCCTGCGCCCGCTGATGCGCGCGGTGCAGGTCTTCGGTTTCCATCTGGCCACCGTCGATCTGCGCCAGAGCTCCGACAAGCACGAAGAGGTGGTGCGCGAACTGCTGGCCACGGCCAAAGTGGAGGCCGACTACGGCGCGCTCGAGGAAGATGCCAAATGCGCGCTGCTGGTGCGCCTGCTCGAGGATGCGCGCCCGCTGCGCGTGATGGGCGCCGATTACTCCGAGCACACACGCAGCGAGCTGGCGATCTTCGAAACCGCCAAGCGCCTGCGCGAGCGCCAGGGGGGCGAGGCGATTCGCCACTGCATCATCAGCCACACCGAGACCGTCAGCGATCTGCTGGAAGTGCTGTTGCTGCAAAAGGAGGTGGGCCTGCTGCACGGCACGCTGCAGGACGGCGCGCTGTGCGACCTGATCGTCGTGCCGCTGTTCGAGACCATAGAGGATCTGCGCAATGCCGAGCCCATCATGCGCCGCTATTACCAGCTGCCCGGCATTGCCGAGATGGTCAAGAAGAGCGGCGGCGAGCAGGACATCATGCTCGGCTACAGCGACAGCAACAAGGACGGCGGCATCTTCACCAGCAACTGGGAGCTGTACCGCGCCGAGATTGCGCTGGTGGACCTGTTCGACGATCTGGCCGACCATTTCGGCATCCAGCTGCGCATGTTCCATGGCCGCGGCGGCACCGTGGGCCGCGGTGGCGGCCCCAGCTACCAGGCCATTCTGGCCCAGCCGCCGGGCACGGTGCGTGGCCAGATCCGTCTGACCGAGCAGGGCGAGGTCATCGCCTCCAAATATGCGAACCCCGAGATCGGCCGCCGCAATCTCGAGACCCTGGTCGCCGCGACGCTGGAGGCGACCCTGCTGCAGCCGACCAAGCCCGCGACCAAGGCCTTTCTGGAGGCCGCGGCCTTTCTGTCCGAAGCCAGCATGGGGGCTTACCGCGCCCTGGTGTACGAGACACCGGGCTTTACCAGTTACTTCTTCAGCAGCACGCCCATCCGCGAGATCGCCGAGCTCAATATCGGCTCGCGTCCCGCCTCGCGCAAGGCGACTCAGGCGATAGAGGACCTGCGCGCGATTCCCTGGGGCTTCAGCTGGGGCCAGTGCCGTTTGACCCTGCCCGGCTGGTATGGCTTTGGCTCGGCCATCCAGGCTTTCATCCACCGGCCCGGCAAGGACGCCAAGGCCCAGCTGGCCCTGCTGCAGAAGATGTACCGCCAGTGGCCGTTCTTCCGCACGCTGCTGTCGAATATGGACATGGTGCTGGCCAAGAGCGATCTGAACCTGGCCTCGCGCTA
>JAFAIY010000212.1 GCA_019236485.1 Comamonas sp.
CATCGCGAATGTGCTGACCCGGCAACTGGGCCTGGTGGCGGGCAATCGCGTGCTGCTGTGCGCACCCAACAATCCCATGATGGTGGCCTGCTGGTTCGGCGTCATCAAGGCCGGCGGCATTGCCGTGGCCGCCATGCCGCTGCTGCGCGCCAAGGAGCTGTCCACCATCGCCGACATTGCCCAGATCAGCCATGCTCTGTGCGACGAGGCGCTGCGCGCCGAGGTGGAGGGCGCACAGCAGAAATCCGCCACGCTCAAGGCCCTGCGCTTCTTCAACGGCCGCGCAGACGCCGCCAATGCCGCCGACGCGCTGGAGCCCTTGATGGCCCGGGCCTCGGGCCAGTTCCAGACGCTGGACACGGCGGCTACCGACACCTGTTTGCTGGGCTTCACCTCGGGCACCACGGGCGTGCCCAAGGCCACCATGCATTTCCACCGCGACGTGATGGCCGTCTGCGCCTGCTGGCCGCTGCATGTGCTGCGTGCCGATGCCGACGATGTGTTCATAGGCAGCCCGCCGGTGGCTTTCACCTTCGGCCTGGGCGGACAGGTGCTGTTTCCCATGTCCATAGGCGCTTCCATGGTGCTGCTCGAGAAAGCCGGCCCGCCCCAGTTGGCGGACGGCATAGAGCGCTTCGGCGCCACCGTGGTCTTCACCGCACCCACCTCCTACCGCGTCATGGCCCAGCAGGGCGAGCGCCTGCGCAAGACCCGGCTGCGCAAATGCGTGTCGGCCGGCGAGGCGCTCACGGCCTCCACGCGCGCGCTCTGGAAGGACGCCACGGGCATAGAGATCATCGACGGCATAGGCTCCACCGAGATGCTGCACATCTTCATCTCGCACCGCGAGGAGGAGGCGCGTCCCGGCGCCACGGGCAAGGCCGTGCCCGGCTACCGGGCCAAGGTGGTGGACGACGAGGGCCGCGAGCTGCCGCCGGGCACGGTGGGCAAGCTGGCCGTGCAAGGCCCCACGGGCTGCCGCTATCTCAACGACAGCCGCCAGAGCAAATATGTGAGCCGGGGCTGGAACCTCACCGGCGATGCCTATCTGATGGATGCAGACGGCTATTTCGTCTACCAGGCGCGCACCGACGACATGATCATCTCGGCCGGCTACAACATCGCGGCGCCCGAGGTCGAGGAGGCCTTGATGCAGCATGCGGCCGTGGCCGAATGCGCGGTGATAGGCGTGGCCGACGCGGAGCGCGGCCAGATCGTCAAGGCTTTTGTGGTGCTGCGCGCGGGCCATGCGGCCGGCGATGCCATGGCCAGGGAGCTGCAGGATTTCGTGAAGAGCACCGTCGCCCCCTACAAATATCCGCGTGCCGTGCAGTTTGTGGACCAGCTGCCGCGCACGGCCACGGGCAAGCTGCAGCGCTTCAGGCTGCACGAGGCCTGAGTGCGCGCGGTCTGCATGAAGGAACATTGTCATGAGTGAAGAAACCGTCTGCTCCAGGCGCTTCGTGACCCGGGTGCCGATTCGTTTTGCGCACTGCGATCCCGCGGGCATTATTTTCTTTCCGCAGTATCTGGTGCTGTTCAACGCCCTGGTGGAGGACTGGTTCAACCAGGCCCTGCAACTGCCTTATGCGCACATGGTGCAGACCGAACGCATAGGCCTGCCCATCGTGCATCTGGAGTGCGACTTCCGCGCCATCACCCGCATGGGCGAGAACCTGGACTTCGGCCTGAGCGTGGCCAAGCTGGGCCATCGCTCGCTGACGCTGGCGGTGGATTGCTGCGGCGCCGATGGCGAGCTGCGCGTGGCCGCCACCAAGGTGCTGGTGTTCACCGATCTGCAAAGCCACAAGGCGATCGCCATACCCGTCCCTATACGCGCCGCGATGGAGCGCTGGATGCATGAGCTCGCCGAGCCGCTGCGCGGAAACTGATTTGGTTTTTAGAAAGGAATGACGATGCAAGTACTGCTGCCTTCGGGCTGGCCCCGCCCCAAGGGCTATGCCAACGGTGTGTCCGTCAGTGGCCGCCAGATCTATGTGGCCGGCATGATTGGCTGGGATGCGGATGGTCGCTTCCATACCGACGACCTGGCTGGCCAGGTGCGCCAGGCGCTGCAGAACATCGTGGAGGTGCTGCAGGCCGGCGGCGCCAGGCCAGAGCACATCGTGCGCATGACCTGGTACATCACCGACAAAAAAGAGTACCTGGCGCAGCAGGCCGAGATCGGCAAGGCCTATCGCGAGCTGATCGGCTCCTTCAGCGTGGCCATGACGGCCGTGCAGGTCGCGGCGCTGATCGAGGACCGCGCCAAGGTGGAGATCGAGGTCACGGCCGTGGTGCCGGAGTGACTCTGTTTTAAATAGCTTCTAGCGCTTGATTTGATTAGATTTCAAAGATAAAGCACATTGAAATCCATCAATGCCAAGCGCAAATAGCTATCAAATATGAGGCATGGTGCATAAACCCGGCGCGCCTCAAACCAGAGACGCCGAGCAAGAGCCGCCTCGCGGCGAGGGCGTCGTCCCCCAGGGGGAAGGCGCGTAGCGCCTCAGGGGGGACTAAAAATCCAGCAGGCTAAAGCCCACGCTGAGCACCGTGCGTTTGTAGTTGTAGTCCACCAGGCTGTCGCCATAGCCGCTGAACAGCTGGACATGCAGGCGCAGATTGCTCTTGCCGCCGTTCCAGCCCTCGCCCAAGGTGCGCAGCCATTCGATGCGGCCCGAGCTCTTGCCCCGGCCCAGCGCGCCGCGGGCTGTGAAGCCCAGATAGTTCTGGTCGTTGACGTTCCAGCCGAGCTTGACTTCGCCGCGGCCTATGTAGTCCTGGATA
>JAFAIY010000223.1 GCA_019236485.1 Comamonas sp.
CAGTCCGAGTAATCGTTCTCGTGCGTGAAGATGAACACGCCGTTGGGCGCCACACCCGCATGCTTTTCCAGATTGGCGGCGATATTCGCGTACAGGGCGCGCTTCATGGCATCGCTGCGGCCGCGGCGCATGGTGATCTCGACCACCACCACGCGCTCCGAGCGCTGGTAGCCGTTGAAGCTGCGGCTGAAGAAGAACTTCTGCTCGTCATAGTCGTCAACCATATTGAACAGCTCGTCGGCCGGCATGCCAATGCCGTCGATCAGGGCCTGATGAATACCGTTGACGATGGCCTGACGCTGAGCGGCCGTGGTGTCCTTGTGGACGCTGGTGCGGATAAAAGGCATTGCTGTCTCGCTTGAAATAAAAAAAGCCCGCCGAGCGCTCAAGCGCCAAGCGGGCAGAAATTATCAAAGCCGAAAAAGCGCTCAGATCACGCATCCGCCCTCAAACTGATGTGACGAGAGCCGACCTAATGGAAGCGCATCAGACCAGCCGATTGACGGGCGTCAGCGGCCCCTTGCCGGCGAAGAAGGAAATCAGATTGTCGGCCGCCAGGCCCGCCATGGCCGAGCGCGTGCCCTGGGTGGCGCTGGCGATATGGGGCGTCAACACCGCATTGGGCACGGTCAGCAGATCCGGATGCACGGCAGGCTCGCCCTCGAACACATCCAGCCCCGCTGCGGCAATGCGCCCGTCTTTCAGCGCCTGGGCCAGAGCCGCATCGTCCACGATGCCGCCGCGCGCGATATTGATCAGCGTGGCCGTGGGCTTCATCAGGGCCAGCTCGGCTGCGCCTATGGTGTGATGGTTCTCCTGGGTGAAGGGCAGCACCAGCATCACATGGTCTGCGCTGCTCAGCAGCTCTTGCTTGCTGACATAGCTCGCCCGGCATTCCGCTTCCAGCGCCGCATCCAGACGCGAGCGATTGTGGTAGATGACCTTCATGCCGAAGCCGTGGGCGCCGCGCCTGGCAATGGCCTGGCCTATGCGGCCCATGCCGATGATGCCCAGCGTGGAGCCGTGTACCTCAGCGCCCGCAAACAGGTCATAGCGCCAGTCCTTCCATTGGCCGGCGCGCAGATAGTGCTCGCTCTCGCAGATGCGCCGGGCCGTGGCCATGAGCAGCGCAAAGCCGAAGTCGGCCGTGGTTTCCGTGAGCACATCGGGGGCGTTCGTGCCTTGCACGCCGGCGGCCGTCATGGCGGGCACATCGAAGTTGTTGTAGCCCACGGCCATATTGGCCACGATGCGCAGCTGCGGACAGGCCGACAGCAGCGCCGCATCGATGCGCTGCGAGCCCGTGGTCAGCACGCCGTCCTTGTCCTGCAGCTGCTGCGCCAGCTCCTGGGGCGACCAGACCACATCCTGCTGATTGGACTGCACCTCAAAGTGCTGCTGCAGGCGCTCAACCACTTCGGGTGAAATGGCGCGGGCAATCAGAATGCGGGGCTTGGTGCTCATCGCTGGAATCTCCTTATCAGTTTATTTTCAAACTATCTCTCAACCCAGGCACGCCCCCAGCTCGGAGACGCCAAGCCAGGGCCGCGGCGCAGCGGCTCAGGGGACGTTTCATTGCTAGAACCAGATCAGCGTGATGGCGATCAGCAGCGGCACCAGAATGCCGAGCGACCAGATCATGTAGCCAAAAAAGCCCGGCATCCTGACTCCGCGGTCTTCGGCAATCGCCTTGACCATGAGATTGGGTGCGTTACCGATATAGGTGTTGGCGCCCATGAACACGGCGCCCGCCGAAATCGCGGTCAGGGTCAGCGCCATCTCCGTCATCAGATGCGCGGGCTCGCCGCCGGCCGTGTTGAAGAACACCAGATAGGTCGGGGCGTTGTCAAGGAAGGAGGAAAGCAGTCCGGTCGCCCAGAAATACATGGCCGGGTTGGGCGTGCCGTCGGCATGGGTGACCGCGCGCACCACGGCGCCAAACGGGCCGTCGACACCGGCCTTGAGCATGGCGATGACCGGAATGATGGTCAGGAAGATGCCCGCAAACAGCTTGGCCACCTCCTGCATGGGGCCCCAGCCGAATTCGTTGGCCTCGTGCACGCTCTTGGGCGTGAGCTTGAGCGACAGCAGCGCCACGGCAATCAGGCCCGCATCGCGCAGCAGCCCGGGCAGGCCCAGATGCACGCCGGCCAGTTCCAGGCCCGCAGGCGTGCGCCAGATGCCGCTGATCAGCACCAGCGCCACGACCACGGCCAGCAGCGCAAAGTTCACACCGCCCTCGAAACCCAGACGGCTTTGCGCTCCGGTCGCGTCCACGCTGGGCGTGGGGTCGGGCAGATCGGTTTCGCCGGTCTCTCCCATCAGACGCCGATCCAGCACATAGAAGATGGCCAGCAGCGCCAGCGTGAGGAACAGCATGGGACCCCAGACATGGCGCACGGTCCAAAAAAAGTCCACGCCCTTCAGAAAGCCCAGAAACAGCGGCGGATCGCCCAGCGGGGTGAGCGCGCCGCCGGCATTGGAGACGATGAAGATGAAGAACACCACCACATGGGCCTGGTGGCGGCGGTTGTCGTTGGCGCGCAGCAAGGGCCGGATCAGCAGCATGGAAGCGCCCGTGGTCCCCATGAAGCTCGCCAGCACCGCGCCTATGGCCAGAATCGCGGTGTTCAGGGCCGGCGAGCCGCTCAGATTGCCGCGCACATAAATGCCGCCGGCCACCGTATACAAGGCCGTGAGCAGGATCACGAACGGCAGATACTCGCCCAGCAGCGCATGCAGCAGATTGAAAGCCGCCACATCGAAGCCGAAGACCAGCGCAAACGGCAGCAGAAACGCCAGGGCCCAGCCCGCCGTCACCTTGCCGAAGTGGTGATGCCAGAAGTGCGGCGCAAACAGCGGCACCAGGGCTATCGACAGCAACATGCCCACGAACGGCATGCCCCAGGCCACGGACATCGCCGCGCCATCCATTTGTGCGGCCTGCGCACTGCCCATGGCCAGAGCCATGGCCAGGGCTGCCGCGGCCTTGAGCCACGATTGATTGCTGTTCAAGGGCTTCCCTCCGTCATCCTTGCTGAGGAGCAGGTCCGGCCCGCTCTTTCTTGTCTTTTTAATGAATTCAGGCCGCTGTCGCGGCCACAGGTGCGACGTCGAAGACCTGGCGCAGATAGGCCAGATATTTTTCGTCGTCGCACATGCTCTTGCCCGGCGTGTCCGAGAGCTTGGCCACGGGCTGGCCGTTGCAGCGCGTCATCTTGATCACGATCTGCAGCGGCACATGCTCGGGCGGGCTGCCCAGATCATTCGTGAGATTGGTGCCTATGCCGAAAGCCAGCTTGCAACGGCCGTTGAAGCGTTCGAACAGCTCTATGGTCTTCGGAACCGTGAGCCCGTCGCTGAAGATCAGCACCTTGGTCAGCGGATCGATCTTGTTGGCCTTGTAGTGGGCGATCAGGCGCTCGCCCCAGTCGAACGGGTCGCCGCTGTCATGGCGCGCGCCGTCGAAGAGCTTGCAGAAATACAGATCGAAATCGCGCAAAAAGGCCGACATGCCATAGACGTCGGACAGTGCAATCCCCAGATCGCCGCGGTACTCGCGCGCCCAGGACTCGAAGCCGAAGATCTGGCTGTCGCGCAGGCGCGGGCCCAGCGACTGGCAGGCCTGCAGATACTCATGGGCCAGCGTGCCCAGCGGGATCAGGCCCAGCTTCATCGCATACAGCACATTGCTGGTGCCCGCCAGCTGGCCGGGCCTGCGCCCCGCGCCCCCATGGCCTAGCCTGGCGCAGAGCACGCGCAGCACCTCTTCATGCCAGGCCTTGGAAAAGCGCCGGCGCGTGCCGTAGTCGGCGATCTTGAGCTGCTCCAGCCCCGGCTGCTGCAGCAGCGCGATCTTCTCCTCCAGGCGCTTGCGCCCTTCAAGAAAATTGGGCACGGGCTGGGTGTTGCGGAAGTACACCTCGTTGACGATGGCCAGCACCGGGATTTCGAACAGGATGGTGTGCAGCCACGGGCCCTTGATGGTGATATCGATCTCGCCGCTGGGCAGCGGCGTGAGCGTGATGTATTTGTCATTGAGCTGGAACAGGCTCAGAAAATCCACGAAATCGCTTTTGATGAAGCGCAGCGAGCGCAGATAGGCCAGCTCCGCATCCTGAAAGCGCAGCTTGCACAGCGAACGGATTTCCTCCCGGATCTCGTTGACATAGGGCGCGAGCTGCACGCCAGGATTACGGCATTTGAAACGGTACTCCACCTGCGCGCCAGGGAACTGGTGCAGCACCACCTGCATCATCGTGAATTTGTACAGGTCGGTGTCTAGCAGGCTGGTGATGATCATGGACGACGGTGGGCCAGGCGGTCCGCTCAATCAGGGAAAAAAGCCGGCACGGCGCGCAAGGCCGCCAGCA
>JAFAIY010000230.1 GCA_019236485.1 Comamonas sp.
CTGCAGGTCGTGGCGCGCGATCTGGACAGCTTTGCCCTGTTTGCGCGCAACACGCTGCTGCACCTGCCCAATGTGAAGGACATGCAGACCAGCTTCTCGCTGGGCGAGATCAAGTCCAGTCCGGCGCTGCCGCTGTCCCATCTGGGCACCATGGCCGGGCTGGCGCCCACGGACGCCAAGAAGTAATTCCCAAAGAAAAAGCGCTTGAAGCCAGACGCTTCAAGCGCTTTCAGCTATCGAAATAAATCTTCAGCGCAGATGCGGCGCCGAACCCGCGAGGCTCTTGGGCCAGAAGGCCCAGAGCTTGAGCGGCTGCTTGATGCGGCCGGCCAGATCGCCGGCCTCGGCGCCCCAGCCCATGAAGTAGTCAGCACGCACGGCGCCCAGGATGGCGCTGCCCGTATCCTGCGCAAACACCAGCCGGTTCAGGGCCACCGTGGGCCCGGGCGTGGACAGCCACACCGGCGTGCCATAGGGAATGCTGTTGCGGTCCACGGCGATCGAGCGTCCAGGCGTCAGCGCCACACCCTGCGCGCCCCTGGGGCCGAACTGGGCGTCGAACTCGTTGAGCTCTTCCTCGCGGAAGAACACATAGCGCGGATTGCTCCACAGCATCTCGTTCACGCGCGCGGGGTTGGCCGCAATCCAGGCGCTGATGCCGGGCCAGGTCGCGTCGCGCACCAGTCCCTGGTCCAGCAGCCAGCGGCCCACGCTCTTGTAGGGCTGGTCATTGGTGCCCGCAAACGCCACGCGGATCATGCGCTGGCGGCCGTCGGGCTCGGTCAGCTGCAGCCGGCCCGAGCCCTGGATATGCAGCACCAGCATGTCCACCGGGTCGCGCAGCCAGGCAATGGCCCGGCCCGCCAGCGCGGCCTGGGCCTCGGCATTGGTGTCTATCTGCTGGCGCGTGTACCAGGGCTTGCGCTTGCCGAAGCCCTGCGGCGTCTGGTACAGCGGCACGTTGAAACCGTTGCCCGGCAGTCGGCGCGCCTCATACATGGGTTCGTAGTACGAGGTCAGCATGCCGTCGGGGCTGCCCGTGCTGGCCTCGATGCGATAGGGCTGGAGATTGCTCATCATCCAGCTGCGCTGCTCGTCTTCCGAGGCGATGCTCAGGCGCCGCACATCGCCGCACAGGCCTGCAAACACGGTGCTGGGCCGCTCGCAGTTCTTGATCCAGGCGTTCCAGGCCTCATTGAGCGAGTCCAGCGGCACGCCCGGCAGCTCGCCCCAGTCCACCGGCACCCAGCGGCTCTTGGTGGGTACAGTGGCGGTGAACGGGACCTTGGGCGTGGACGCCCCGCCGTGAGGCTGCTGCTCGGTCACCGGCGTTGGGTCGTTCTGCTGCTTGGTGGTGGTGCAGGCCACCAGGGTTCCTACAATCAGCGCCAACAAGGCATGGCGCAGGAGATGGAAATTCATGGGTCTGATTTTGCTTGAAGCACTGCTGGCGTTGGCGATTTTGGTCGCTATTGTGTGGTGGACCATGTTCTCCGGTCGCAAAAAGGGTGAGCTGCCGGCCAGCGCGCGGGCCGAGCAGCAGCGCGCATCGGTTGCGGATTCCGGCCAGGACGGTTCAAAATCCAGCTAGCCGCCGGCCGCACGCCAGCGGCCGATGGTGACAATCTTTTGCAAGCGGAACGCGCATGTCGGCATGCGTCCTACGCTTTTTCGTCATTCAGCGGCAGTACGATCACCGCCTTGCAGTTTCCAAAGTGAAGCTGGTTTGTCGGATTGTTAACAAAAGGAGTTTTTTATGCGCAAGCAAATGGCTGTGACGGCCGCTCTGGCCTCTGCATTGTTGATCACCGGCTGTGCCAATACCGGTGGCATGTCGGATACCACACGTCGCACCGTCACGGGCGCAGGCGTGGGTGCTCTGGGCGGTGCCGCCATCGGCGCCATCGCTGGCGGCCATGCGGGCTCCGGCGCGCTGATCGGCGCGGGCGTGGGCGCCCTGGGCTCGTATATCTGGTCGCAGAACCTCGAAAAGCAAAAGCGTGACATGGAAGCCGCGACCCAGGGCACGGGCGTGGGCGTGTCCCAGACCGCCGATAACCAGCTGAAGCTGGACATCCCCAGTGACATCTCGTTCGACACCGGCCGCGCCGACATCAAGGGCAATTTCGCGCCCATCCTGGACCGCTTTGCCGACGGCCTGCGCAACAATCCCAATGCCGAGGTGCGCATCATCGGCCACACCGACAGCACGGGCTCCGATGCCATCAACGATCCGCTGTCGCTGCAGCGTGCCGAAAGCACCCGCAACTATCTGACATCGCGCGGCGTGAACGGCGCGCGCATCCAGGTGCAAGGCATGGGTTCGCGCCAGCCCGTGGCCTCCAATGCCAGCGCCGATGGCCGCGCCCGCAACCGCCGCGTGGAAATCTTCGTGGGTGAACGCGCCCGCTGATCGGAGCTTTAGCGCCCGAGCCAGCCCCGCCTCAGGCGGGGCTTTCTTTTGGCCGCTGCCGAGAATGGACTCAGGAGGTCCTGAGCAGATTCGCCAGTTCCACGGCCGACTTGACCTGCATCTTGTCGAACACGCGTGCCCGGTGCACCTCCACGGTGCGCACGCTGATGTCCAGCTGATCGGCGATCAGCTTGTTGGGCACGCCCTCCACCACCAGCTGCATCACGTCTTTTTCTCGGTCGGTCAACTCGTCCAGGCGGCCGCGCACCGCCTTGCGCGCCTGCATGGCGGCCAGGTGCTCGGCGGAGCGGGCCAGCGCCTGCTCTATGCGGTCCACTAGCGCGTTGTCCGAAAACGGCTTTTCGCAGAAATCGAAGGCGCCGCGCTTGACCGTGTCCACGGCCGTGGGCACATCGGCATGGCCGGTCAGGAAGATCACCGGCATGGCCTCGATCTCGCCGCGCTCCAGCATGCGGTTGAACAGCGACAGGCCGCTCATGCCCGTCATGCGCATATCCAGCAGCAGGCAGCAGGGGCGCGACACCACGGGCGGCGCCTGCAGCACCGCGGCTTCGAAGTCTTCTGCGCTGCGGTAGCACTCGCTCAGCAATCTGCGCGAGCGCAGCAGCCATGCCAGGGCCTCTCGGACATCGGCATCGTCGTCCACGATGTAGACGGTAGCGTCGGTTACAGGTTCCATGAAAGCTCAGTTCTCCCTGGATTCCCTATGAGCCGGCAATGTGAACATGAACTCCGTGCCCTGCGGGAAATGCGGGCGGTGGTCCAGATGACCACCATGTTGCTCCACCACGGTGCGACACAGGCTCAGGCCCAGGCCCATGCCCTCGGCGCGCGTGGTGAAGAAGGGGGTGAACAGCTGCTCGGCCACTTCCGCAGAAATGCCGACGCCGCCGTCCGTCACGGAAAATTCTACCCAACGCTGTCCCTCGCCTTCGGCAGCAGGCCTGACGCGCAGGGTTAATACGCGCTCCTGCAGCTGCGGCAGGTCCATGGCCTGCATGCCGTTGCGGGCCAGGTTCAGCAGCACCTGCTCGACCATGGTGGGGTCGCAGAGCACGGCGGGCAGATCCGCCTGCAGCTCCAGCTGCACCCTCACGCGCAGCTTGTGCGCCTGCAGATTGACCAGCGGCAGCACAGCCTCCACCAGCTCCTCGGGAGCCACCACCTCGCGCGACTGGTCGCGTCGGCGCACAAAATCGCGCACGCTCTTGATGACCTTGCCCGCGCGGTCGGCCTGGTAGCTGATGCGATCCATGGCCGTGCGCAGATCCCCGAGCCGGCCCTGCTCGGCGCTGTCAGGAGCCGCCCCGTGCGACAGCATGTTCAGCGAGCCCGTGGCATAGCTGGAGATGGCCGCCAGCGGCTGGGTCAGCTCGTGGCTGAGCATGGAGGCCATCTCGCCCACCGTGGCCAGGCGCGCCGTGGCCTGCAGCCGCTCCTGGGAAGCGCGCGAGACCTCCTCCATGCGGCGCTGCTCGCTGATGTCGATGAAGGCGCTCATCCAGCCCGTGTGCTGGCCCTGGGCGTTGATCAGCGGCGCCTCGAAAATCAGCACCGGAAAGCGCGAGCCGTCCTTGCGCATGAACACGCTCTCATGCCCCTGGCGCGGCGGCGGCGAGGCGCCCGAGAGGCGGTCGTCGCGGCGCAGCGTGTATTCCTCGGCCAGCTCGGGCGGCCAGTAGGGCGCCACGTTCAGGCCCAGCAGCTCCTCGGCCGTAAAGCCCACCATATTGCAGAACGCGGGATTCACATAGGTGATGCGGCCCTGCAGATCGCGCGCGCGCATGCCCGTGACCAGCGAATCCTCCATGGCCTTGCGGAACGCCAGCGCATCGCCCAGATCCCGCTCGGCGCGCAGGCGGCGGCGGTTGTCGCGCACCAGCACCACCAGCACCGACACCAGAGCCACCGACATGGCCGTCACCAGCGCCGTCATCACGTTCGGGAAGACGCTGGGCGCGTGGTGCCAGCTGTCCATGCGCAGCACCAGGGTGTTGCCGGGCAGGTCCAGCAGCTGCTGGGCCGTGAACATGCGCGAGCCGCGCCAGGCCGCGCCGACCAGGGCCAGGCGGGTGCCGTCGGGCTCGGTGAACGAGACCTCCTGGGTGCGCGGCAGGGACTTGCCGACCTGGCTGAGCAGAATGCCCTGCAGGCTGTAAGTGCCCAGCACATAGCCGACCACATGGCCGTTTTCCGTCAGCGGCATGCAGACCTGCATGGTCTCCATGCCCAGGCCCTCGCCCAGCAGCTGGAACCGGCTCGGCGAATAGGAAGGCCCGTTGACGCGGCGCGCCTGGGTGCAGGTCAGAACCTCGCCGGAATGCAGCTCCGACGCCTCGTCCTCCCAGCGCAGGGTGCGGTACGGCGTCTCGGCATGGGCCAGCATGCGCATATCGCTGCGCCGCCATTCGATGCGCATCAGCTCGCGGCGCTGCTGCAGCAGCTCGTCCGCATGTTCGCGCCAGGCGCTGCGGTCCTCGCTATGCGCATTCAGCGCCAGCAGATCCTGCAGATTGCGGTTCAGCGCCGCGCGGATGTCGCCCACGGCGTCGGCCGTATCGCGCTCCAGCTTTTCCTGCACCTGGGTGGCTTCGTAGCGTCCGGCCAGCCACACCATGGTGACCAGCATGCTGACCACCAGCGCCACCAGCACGCTCCACAGCGACCAGCGGCGCCAGGCCAGGCGCCAGCGCCGCCAGGGCCAACGGGCGGGATGATCTTCGGGAAGTTCGGCGGGGGAGGTGGTCGAATCGGTCACAGCACGCGATGAGTGAGAGCCGGCAATTGTTGCCGCACTTGCTGCACCCGTTCACGGCTGAGGTTTCCCAGCACCACGCCGGGCCCGCTGGACTGCAGCGCCTGCGGCTCGCCCCAGGGATCTATCAGCAGGCTGTGGCCCCAGGTCCGGCGGCCGTTCTCGTGCACGCCACCCTGGCCCGGCGCCAGCACATAGGCGAGATTCTCGATCGCGCGGGCGCGCAGCAACACCTCCCAGTGCGCCTGGCCCGTGGTGTAGGTGAAGGCACTGGGCACCAGCAGCAGATCGGCGCCCTGCGCGCTCAGCGCACGGTACAGCTCGGGAAAGCGCAGGTCGTAGCAGACGCTCAGGCCCAGGCGCCAGCTGTCGCCGTTGCGGGCCTGTACATCGCAGACCACGGGCCGGCGCCCGGCCTGCACCACGGCGGCCTCGGCATAGTGCTCGCGCCCGTTGTCGAACTGGAAGAGATGGATCTTGTCGTAGCGTGCCACGCACTCGCCCTGGGGCGAATAGACCAGGCTGCTGTTGAACACATGCTGGGCGTCATCGGCCGCCAGTGGCAGGGTGCCGGCCACCACCCATAGCTGCAGCTCTTTGGCGGCCCTGGCCATGAAGTCCTGGATCGGCCCCTGGCCAAAGACCTCTCGATAAGCCAGCTTGTCCGTGTCCCTGGCGCCCATGGCGCAGAAATACTCGGGCAGCACCACGAGTTCGGCCCCCAGCGCGGCGGCCTGCGCCATCAGGCTGCGAGCCTGGGCCAGATTGGCGGCCAGCTCCTGGCCCGAGACCATCTGTAAGGCGGCAATTTTCATGGTGTCTCCTTTGCGCTGCCGGTCTGGTCCGCATTCTCGGCGGCGCCGGTCTTGGGGACGCTGCGCCGCGGCAGCTCCGTGACCTGCGGGTCCTCCCAGCTGCCGTGGATGTGGAACTCCTTGGTGGTGGCCGCGATCAGCGGTCCGCGCAGCACCATCTGGGCCAGAAAGCTGCTCAGGCCGACCAGAGGATTGATGGCCGTGGCCACCAGCGAGGCCGACAGGGCGTTGATTTCCGGCACCACCACCACATGCAGGTCCTGGGTCTCCTGGTCGATATCGGCCGAGCCCTCCATCAGCACCGCGGCGTTCACGCCCTTCATCTGCATATTGTTGGTCCTGGCGATACCACGCTGAATATTGACATCGCCGCGCATGAAGTCAAACGAGAAGCCGTTGCGGAACACATCGCGGAAATCCAGCGTCAGCCGCCGCGGCAGGGCCTGCAGGCTCAACACCCCCAGCAGCTTGGCCAGGCCTGGATCGGCCTTGAGGAACTGGCCCTTCTGCACATCCAGGTGCACGGCGCCCGACAGGGTCTTGAAGTCCGGCGCCACGGGCGAGCCGGTCCAGCTGATCTCGCCCTGCATGGCCCCCTGGCCGTTGGCCACCACGCCCGGCATGTCGAAACGGTTGAGCAGCTTGCCCACATCACGCAGATTGAGCTGGAACTGCAGCTGGGTCTGGCCCGGATGCTTTTTGTCGCTGGAGCGCATGCTCCAGTGGCCCTGCGCGGTCAGCACCGCTTCCGGCGTGCTGATGTTGAAGCGCGACAGCTGCCATTCGCTCTGCCCCGCGCCGGCCGCCAGCCAGTGATTGCGCGCCTGCACATCCACGCTGCCCAGGGAACGCTTGCCCAGCTGGAAGTCATCCACGCTGATCTGCAGCGACGGCAGCTCGCTCACCGCACTTTCCTGCGCGGCCGCGGCGTCCAGCGCCTCGTCCGCACCCTCGGGCACGGCCAGGCGCGAGAGCTTGGCAATGACCAGTCCGCCCGGCTCCTGCGCCGAAGCCTCCCGGTACTCGATGCGGCCCGCCAGCTCCTTGGCCTGGATCTGGCTGATCCAGGCCCGGTCGGCGTGGCCGAGCTGCAGCGAGACATCGTGCAGCGAGCGGCCGTGGAGCTTGACCTCCTGCGCCTTCAGCGCCAGCTGCTGGGGCAGGAACTGGCGCCAGGATTCTTCGTCCGCGCGTGCGGCTGTGCCGCCGGCCTTCTCGGGCCGCAGGCCGCTCCAGGCATCCAGATCCAGCACCGGCAGCTGCACCCGGGCCTGCAGCCCTGCGGACGGCAGGCTGGCCTCGGCCTTGCCCCCGGCCAGCCATTCCAGGCTGCCGCGCTTGACACGGGCCTGCTCGCCGCTTATATCGCGCTCCAGCAGGGCCGCGCCGTTGCTGCCCCATTGCAGGCTGATCTGGTCGGTCAGCGGCTTGGGTACGGCCGGCACCAGGCGGTTGACGCGCAAGAGCATGGGCATGTCCGCGGCCTTGCCCAGGGGCGCGGGCAGCTGCACGGCCATGCCGACCAGATCGGACTGCAGGCTGATCTCCGGCACGCTGTGGCGCACCTTGATCTGCAAGCCGTAACGCGCCTGGCCCTGCAGCTGTCGGGCCAGGCCCGCAAGCTCGCCCAGCTCCCTGGCGTCCCGCAGGCCCTGGGCCGTGGCCAGGCCCTCGGCACGGATCTGTACGGGCTCGCCGCCGGGCTTCATCCCGCCCTCGATGCGCACCTCGCCGCCCAGGGCCTGGGCCTGCACGCCCGAGAGCTGAAAACCGGTCTCGGAAAACTGCACGCTGCCGCGCAGCTGGCTCAATGTCGGCACCTCGGGCATGAGCTGCAGCGTATTGCCAGCCAGGCTCAGCTCGCCCTGCACCTTGCTGCGCTCCATATGCATGGTGGGCAGGTGCAGCTTGAGGTGGAGCCCGGCGTTGCCGGTGGCCCGGCTGCTATCCAGAACATGAGCCGTCAGCCCCGACAGGGCCGAGTTTTGCACCATGTTCAGCATCTCTGCGAGAGCGCCATGGGCCTTGGCCGTGACCTCCACCTCGGTCTGGTTCCAGTCGGCCACGCCGGCCTGGGCCTCGTCCACCACAATGGCCGTATGGCCCAGAAAGCCCTTGGCCTTGCGCACCGTCATGGAGTTGCGGTCAAACACCAGCTCTCCCGCCAGCCGGGTCAGAGGCGGCCAGGGCTTCTCGCCGGGGCCGAGCAGATAGCCGGGCACGAACTGGTAATTCACGTCGTGGACCTGAGCGCTAATGTGGAAGTCCCCGCGGCCCGGCTTTTCAAACGGCACATGGTCCAGCTCGCCCTTGACGCGAAAGTTCACCGCGCTGGCCTGGCCCGAGGTGATGGCCTCGCGCACATAGCGCAGCGCGTCGCTGCCCAGGTCCTGGGGCAGATAGCGGTAAATGCGGGCGCCGTTGGCGCGGCTG
>JAFAIY010000289.1 GCA_019236485.1 Comamonas sp.
CGAAGGCTGGATCAAGGCCCACCAGCCGACCTTCGACGGCTGGATAGAGCAGGCCAGGGCCGCGGCCCGCCGCTCCTGATCCCCGGCCCACGGCGCAGCGCGACAAGCGGGCGCCGTTTTTTTATGGGTTCACCGCAGTGTCAGAAGGCGAGAAAAACAGGATCAAGCCCTTATCTGGAAAGCGCTTCCAGCTATCAAAACCTATGCATCGGCGCCTGCCGCCCATGGCGGCTCAAGGCCAGGAGCAATTCGTCTTGCTGGACAGGGTGACAAAGCGCTCCACACGCAGGGCCAGCTCCTTGCGCCCCTGGCGGGCCAGCACCGGGTCGGCCACGGGGCGCTCCTGCACCCGGCCCACCACCTCGGCCAGCATGCTCGCGGAAGCATGGCTGCGCGTATTCAGATAGGCCTGCTCCAGCAACACGCTGTCGCCTTCCGCGAGCACCGCAATGGTCTGGCCCGAGTTGCAGTCCTGAAAGCGCCCGGTCTCGCCCTCCAGGCTGTACATGCCCTGCCAGCGGCCACTTTCCTGGCTGGGCTGCAGGCCAGCGCGCGCCGGCGCCTGGCTCTTGCCGCCCAGGCTGGACCAGGTCTTGTTCCAGGTCTGGGAGACCTTGTCCGTAAGCGTCGAGCAGCCCGCCAGGCCAGCCACCATCATCGCGCCGGCCGCCAGCCGCCACAGCTTGTTCTGCATGAATACCTCTGAATTGTCAAAACAGCGCGCACGTTAACAGAGAGCCCAGGCCCTCCATCCCGGGCCCGGGCCAAATGCGACAAAATGTTGCATACATAATTGCCACCTCTGTTCCATCACTGCAGCCATGAGCCTACAACACGCTCCCATCATTCACGGCACCGAAGATGTGCTGATCGCCCTGTGCAATTCCGTCTCGCGTGTGCTGCAGGTCGCCACCCAGTGCCCCATCCACTATTCGGGCATGGTGCAACGCATCACCAAGACCAGCCTCAAGCCCGATATCGGCTGCTTTGTGCTGATCGACGGCGGCTTCTCCGCGCTGATCATCATCAATTTCTCGGCCGAAGCGGCCATGGAGCTCTATCGCAGCTACCTGCTCTCCATGGGCATGGCGGAGAGCGATCTGGCCAATGCCTACACCTCGGATGAGGTCAGCAACGTCATGGGCGAGCTCATGAACCAGGTGGTGGGCGATTTCACCAGCAAGGTGCAGCGCGAGCTGCAGACCCATATTCTGCAAAGCCAGCCCAAGATGATCCGCCTCAACAAGCAGGTCAATCTCAGCGTGGATGCCAATCTCGATGCCCCCGAGGCGCGCCGCGTGACTTTCTACACCGGCAACAACAACATCTTCTATCTGGAGATGGCCGTGGACCACACGGAGTTCATCAAGATCAAGGACTTCGAGCCTCAGGAGAAGCCCGACCCCGATCTCGTCATGGCCCAGGCCCGCGCCGCGCACACCGCAGCCGCACCAGCGGTCGCCGCAACCAACGCCGATACCGACGATCTGCTCAAGTCCCTGGGGCTGTAATACGGCGCCGGCCGCTGCCGCATCGCAGCGGCCGGCCTTACCGCTTCGGGCGCACCAAGCCCGCCGCACCAGAGCAGCCCCCAGGCGCCGGGGCGGCAAAACCGCTCACACCAAGGCCTGCTGCTGCAGGCCGGCACTGCCGTGTGTGGCGAAAAAGTCCCTGAGAAAGCAGCCAGCATCACGGGCCAACCCCAGGCCTTTGGACGATTGCGCGTCAACTCCGGCCCCCATACCTTGGTTGCCAGCGCATATAAGCATGATTTGCAATAATTTGAATACCAACTATTTGAATTCCTGCATCCCATGCCTGATTCCAGCTCTCTGCCCGATCGCCAGCGCCAGCTCATGTTCGCCATGGCCCAGGTCAACAAGCAATGGCGGCGCACACTGGACAGGGCTCTGGCCCCCCTGGGACTCACGCAGGCCCTGTGGTTGCCGCTTTTGCATCTGGAGCGCGGCCAGGGCGCCATGCGGCAAAAGGATCTGGCCCATTCCCTGGCGCTGGACAGCTCCTCGGTCGTGCGCCTGATAGACGGTCTGCAGGCCCAGGGCTGGGTGGAGCGGCTCGACGACGCGGACGGCCGCGTCAAGCGCATACGGCTCACGGCCGCCGGACAGCTCCAGGTGGAGGCGGTCAAGCAGGTGGTGGCCGGCGTACGCAGCGAGGTCATGCAGGACTTTCCGCCCGAGCTGCTGGACCCCGTGCAAGCCGCACTGTCCGCCATGCTGGACAGAATGGCCGCGCTGGAGACCGCCGACGACGACGCGCAGCCCGACAGCTGACGCAGCGCCCACTCGTCTCCGGTCCTTAAGTTTCCCTTGGGCGCCCGCAGCGCCCTGCATCTCGCGTCTTCCGTCCCATGCCAAGCCTCACCGTCCCCGCACGCAAAGCCCCTCTGTGGCTGCTGGTCCTGGTCACCGTCGTCGGCACCCTGGCC
>JAFAIY010000321.1 GCA_019236485.1 Comamonas sp.
GCAGCGCCAATCTCCATGCCGCGGCACAGCCAGTCGGAAGCCAGGCCCGGCGAGCCATCCTCGCGCGTGCTCTGGCGCACCAGCAGCTGCAAGCTACCCTCCGCCGTGACGGAGGCGATCGAATAGTCGCGCGGCTGATCGGGAGCCTCGGGTACGCATAGCGAGACCAGGTCTCCGGACTGCCAATCGGGCAGCTCGCCGGCCTGCGGGGTCCACTCCAGCAGATACAGCGGCCCTCCCTCGCTGCCGGGGTTGAGCAGGCGGCGCCGGCTCAGCACAAAAGGCTTGCCCACCGGCGTCTGCAGCCAGTCGACCTCCTGCGCGGAGGCCCCCAGCAACTCCTGGCGCAGCCGCCCCGACCGGGCCTGCCAGGCCTGCAGGCTCTGGGGCTGCATATTGTCGACACAGATCAGCTCACTGTGGGCCGCACTAGCCTGCAGCCATGCATGCACCGCCACGCCAAAAGCGCAGAACTGCTCGTATTCATGGTCGCCCAGCGCCAGCACCAGGCTTTGATGCCCCGACAGGCCGACCGGCGTGGGCAGCAGCCGCTGTACAAAGCCCAGCGCATGGTCGGGCGCATCGCCCTCCCCTGTGGTGGACAGCAGCCACAGGCTGTGCGCATGCTGCTGCAACACGGCTGGGGTCAGCTTGTCCACGGGCAGCAGCCACACCTGCAGACCGCCGTCCACCAGCACCGCGGCCGTGGCGCGGGCCAGCGCCTCGGCCTGCCCGGTCTGGCTCGCATAGACCACCAGCACCGCGGGCGCCTGGGCCCGGGCTTGCAGCGCCGCACTCTCGGCCTCCTCGGCCCTGTGCTGTCTGCGCACTTTGGCGGCCAAGGCCGCACACATGGCCGCATAGCCGCCCAGCAAGGCCGCAGCGCCCCACAGGCGTTCGGGCGTCAAAATCCATTCCACTGTCATGTCTCGAATCGCTTGATCCAGGCAGGCGTGCTGAACACCTGCGCTTCGGCGCCCTGCTCGGCATGGCTGCTCAGCACGGCCGCCACCTCATGCCGACGGGCAAAGTCCAGACCCTGCTGCGGCCCCAGCACCGTCAGCACCGTGGCCAGAGCGTCGGCATGCATGCATTCCTCATGAAACACCGTGACGCTGCCCAGCCCATGCGTCACGGGCCGGCCCGTGCGCGGATCCAGCGTATGCGAATAGCGCCGGCCAGCCGCGCTGAAGCGGTGCCAGAGGTCGCCCGAGGTCGCAAAAGCGCCGTCGCCCAGAGCCAGCGGCTCGGCCTGCGGCTCGGCGCCCAACTGCACCCGCCAGGGCTGGGCATCGGGGCGCCGACCCCAGGCGCGCAGCTCGCCGCCGATTTCGAACAGGCCGGCGCCCCAGCCCGAGCTCTGCAGCCGCTGCACCACCCAGTCCACGGTAAAACCCTTGGCAATGCCGCACAGATCAAGCTCCAGCCCGCCGGGCTGCAGCAGCTGCCGGGTCCGGGCATTCCAGTTCAGCTGGCGGTGGCCGCTGGTCCTGAGCAGCCGCTCTATCTCCGGCTCCGGCGGGATCTGCGCCTTATGCGGCTCCAGCGGGTTCTGGCGCGGCCCGAAGCCCCAGAGCGAAACCAGCGCCCCCATGGTCGGGTCCAGCGCCGCGCCGGAGAGCCTGGCCCAGTGTAGGGCCGCTTCCAGAACATGGGCAAACTCCGCAGGCAGGATATGAGATTGACCGGCTTCAGAGCGGTTGAAGCGGGTGATCAGGGACTCCGCCTCCCAATTGCTCATCTGGGCGATGACCTCATCCAGCACCTGTTGCACCAGCGCTTGCGCGGGCTCCACGGGCCGATACTCGGGGTTGGCCAGGCATAGCGACCAGGAGGTGCCCATGGTCCGGCCGTGCAGGCGGTGAATGCGGCCGTCCTGCCGCTGCTGCGGGGCCGCGGCTTGCCAGTGCCGGACGCCGAAATTCGCGGGCGCGGCATGGCCCGCAGCTGCGGCTGCAGGCAGCTGCCACAGGCTGGCGCCAAAGCGTACGCGTGGAGTGGTGCTCATGATGGTCGGGGCCGAAAAGATTACGCGCCCGGACCGGGCGCGTGACTTAGAGGCAGGGCCCTAAGGCTTAGGGCAGGACCTCCAGCGTGGCCGTGTAGCTCAGGTGACGCTCCTTGGCCTGGGCCACTGTGGTCTTGGCATCCCTGGCGTCGGCATTCAGCCAGAACAGGCCCGGGCGCGGGAACTTGATCTTGAGCTGGCCCTTGGCATCGGTCTTGAGCTTCATGGCATCGGTGCCGTCGCGATAGCGGATGCCGTCGGCCACCAGCTCGACCTCCAGGCCCGCAGCGGGCTTGCCGTCGATCAGGAAGTCAAATACCGCCTCTTCGCTGGCCACCAGGTCGTTGGGATGGGTCACGGGCTTGAGCTCCAGGCCCTTGCCGCTCAGCGCAATCGCCGACGGCTTGCCCAGGGAGACAAAGGTTTCCATGCGGCGCAGGTTCTCGGAAATATTCACCTCCTTGGCACCGGCGGGGATCTGCTTGAGCACCTCCTCCACGGAGCCGCGCAGGCGCTTGGGCTGGCCGCCCGCATCCTTGTAGCTGCCCATCACGCCGGTCATCAGCATGGTGACGCGGTAGGTGCCAACCTGCTCGGGCTTGAAGTCGAACACGCTGCGCAGCTCGCCCTTGGCCACGTTCTTCATGTCCACGGCCGAGCCATCGGGGGCGCTCACCTTCACGCCCTCCAGCCCCAGCGGGCGGTGGTTGAAGAAGAACACATCATTGGACACGGCGGCGTCCACCGTCACCCAGTCGGACTTGGACAGCACGGTGCTGGAGGGCTTGAACCAGAGGTCATGCGCCTGCGAGCCGAGAGCGACCAGGGCCAGGGTTGCAGCAACAAGAGCACGGGTTTTGAATTTCATATCAAGTCCTTGAAAACAGAAAGGGTGATGAATCAGAGAAAGGGACGCTGCCGATAGTCAGGCATGGCCCAACTCAGAAACACCGAGCAAGGGCCTAGGCGGCCCCGCCGCCCCGCAGCGATGTTGTTGTCTCCCTCTCGAAGAGAGAGGGGGAAGCGGCAAAGCCGCTCAGGGGGAGCCTTAAGGCTTTATTTCCAGCTTGATCGCGCCCAGCTCGGTCTTGCCGCTGGCGCTCAGGCTGGCGGCCTCCTTGGCGGGCCATTCAAACGGAATGGACACCAGCTCGCGGCCGCCGACCTCGCGCGCGGCCTCCACCATCAGCTTGTACTGGCCCGGCGCCAGCTGCGGCAGCGGGTTGCGGCCTTCGGCAAAAGACAGGGCGTGGGCGCCCGCCGGCTTGGTGGGCTGGGTCACGCCGTCTATGGGAAAGCTCAGCTCCCGCCCCGTGCGGCGCCACCACTGGCGCATGTCCTTGAGCCACTTCGTGCCTTCGGCGTCGCGCTTCTTGAGGTCATACCAGACCGACAGATTGGCGGCCACGCTGCCGTCGGCCTTCTCCAGCCAGACGGCGACATAAGGCTTGTGATATTCGGCCACCTGTAGCTGGGGCACGGTCACCGTCACATTCATGCCGCCGGCGATCGCCGGCAGGCCAACCACGGCGCTCAGCGCCACCGAGGTCTTGAAAATCCTCTTCGCCATTTCTCTTCCTTCACAAAATTCCGCTCAATGCACCAGCAGCACCACCAGCAGGGCCGGCAGCACCAGACCCAGGCCCACCATGGGCCAGGTCATGGGCCGGCGCTGGGCATGCATCTTCAGGATCAGCAGGCCCGTGATGCAGAACACCAGGCAGCCGATGGCAAACACATCGATGAACAGGCTCCAGGCCCCGCCCGTGTTGCGTCCCTTGTGCAAATCGTTGAGGTAGGAGATCCAGCCCCGGTCCGTCTTTTCATACTCGACCGCGCCGTCCTTCAAACCCAGGCGCAGCCAGGCATCGCCACCCGGGCGCGGCATGGCCACATAGGCCTCGTCGTCGCTCCATTCCACGGCAAAGCCCCCGGTGCCGACCTTGAGCTGCCGGCCCACCCAATCTTGCACGGCTGCGGGCAGAGGCACTCCTTCATTGCTAGCTGCCTGCGCTTGCTGCTTCTGGGCT
>JAFAIY010000326.1 GCA_019236485.1 Comamonas sp.
GACCACAGCCCGCGCTGGAATCCCGCACGCATCGAGGAGGTCGGCGACGCTCAGTGGCAGGCATTTTTCGACAGCCCCTGGCCCGCGCATTCCCACCCTCTGGCCATGCTCAAAGACTGATGGCAGTCGAAGCCCGGCCCGTCGGCCGGGCGCGGCTCAGGCGCGAGGCCGCAGCTTGGCAATAGCCTGGGCCAGCAGCGCAATGGACAGCGGGGCGCTGCCCTCGGCATCGTTGCTGACGGTCACAAAAGCCGGCTGGCCCGCGCCTGTGATGCCGGCGATGGTGCGCGCCAGCAGTCCGCGCGTATGCGGGTCCTCGCTGCGGATTTCGCCGAAGGGTTCGTGTTTTTTCTGCGCATCCGCATAGCCGTAGGCGCCGAAGACGCGGTTCAGATTCCAGCGGCAGACCAGGGGGCCGGGCCATAGCGCGCGCAATATGGGCAGTTGCTCCTCTATGGGCGGCATCTTGCCGTGCAGTCCCAGGCAGAAGGTCGCGCCATGGGCCTTGAGCGTATCGACCAGAGCCGGGCCCAGCAGCTCAGGGTCGCGCAGCTCCACGGCCACAATCACCTGCGGATGGTTTGCCAGCGCCTGGCGCACGGCGGCCAGCATCAGGCCCAGCTTGTCGAACACCAGACTGGGGCGGCTCAGCAGCGCCCAGGGCAGGGGGCTGAGCTGGAACACCAGCACGCCCAGCTTGGGGCCCAGGCCTTCGAGCGTGGGCTGGACAAAATGCTCGACGGCCAGGCGCGGGTCCAGAAAAGCCGGGTTGTCCTCACGCGGCTTGCCTTCCTCGGTGCGCACCTGGGCATCGGTCACGCCGGCCGGACATTTGACGACAAAGCGGAAGTCCTCATCCACCTGCGCCGCGAACGCTGCGTACTGGCTGGTGGTCAAAGGTCGCCAGAAGGTACGGTCCACGCAGATGCTGCGTAGCAGCGGGTGGCGGTGATAGGCGCTCAGGCCCTTCTTGGCCAGCACCTCCTTGGAATACGCACCGTCCCAGACCAGACCTTCCCAGCCCGGGTAGGACCAGGTGGAAGCTCCCATGCGCAGTTGCGCAGGCAGCTGGGCGGCCAGCTCGATATATTGCGCTGCCTCAGGCGTCAGGGCGATATCACCGCGCCGAGGCTTGCGCGTCGGGACTTCGTGATCCACATCCGGTTCAGGCACGGCCAGCCCCGAGCTCGCCTTAGGTGGCAGTTCATCGGCAAAAAAATCGTCCTGGAACGTATCTGGCATGGCTGGAGAGATTTTAATGAAATCGGCCTTTGCTGCTTATTCGGCAAGCGCTCTCAGCTATGGAAACCATAGTTTTTAAGCATCTGTTGCACTTCCCCCGGGCATGGAGGCCGGTGGGGCTGCATGGCTATGGCAAACTCATCGGCTTTCTGTGTTGAACGCCGTGGGGCGAGTATCGAATGCAAAAAATCATTGCTCAGATTGCCGGGGAACTGAATGTCAAGCCGCAGCAGGTGAGTGCTGCCGTGGAATTGCTGGACGGCGGCGCCACGGTGCCGTTTGTGGCGCGTTACCGCAAGGAAGCCACGGGCGGTCTCGATGACACGCAGCTGCGTACGCTGGACGAGCGCCTGACCTATCTGCGCGAGCTCGAAGACCGCCGCGAGACCGTGCTCAAGGCCATAGACGAGCAGGGCAAGCTGACCGATGCGCTGCGCCTGGCGATTGCCGGCGCGCCCACCAAGCAGGAGCTCGAAGATATTTACCTGCCGTTCAAGCAGAAGCGCCGCACCAAGGGCCAGATCGCCAAGGAGTTCGGCATCGAACCCCTGGCCGACAAGCTGTTTGCCGACCCCACGCTGGACCCGCACAAGGAGGCCGAAGCCTTCTGCCAGCCCGCCACCACCCTGGACGACGGCAAGCCCGGCCCCGATTTCTCGACCACGTTTGCGGTGCTCGACGGCGTGCGCGACATCCTGTCCGAGCGCTGGGCCGAAGACCCGGCCCTGGTGCAGAAGCTGCGTGAATGGCTGTGGGACGAAGGCCTGCTCAAGTCCAAAAAGGTCGAGTCCAAGAACGAGAACGACCCCGAGGTCGCGAAGTTCCGCGATTACTTCGAGTACGACGAGCCCATCGGCCGCGTGCCCTCGCACCGTGCGCTGGCCGTGTTCCGTGGCCGGGCACTGGAGATTCTGGAAGCCAAGCTGGTACAACCGGTTGAACCTGAACCGGGTCAACCAAGCCTGGCCGAAGGCCGGATCGCTCTGCACCTGGGCTGGAGCCATGCCAAGCGCGCGGCCGACGACCTGATCCGCAAATGCGTGGCCTGGACCTGGCGCGTCAAGCTCAGCCTCTCCACCGAGCGCGACCTGTTCTCGCGCCTGCGCGAGGATGCCGAGAAGGTGGCCATCAAGGTGTTTGGCGACAATCTGCGCGACCTGCTGCTGGCCGCGCCCGCGGGCCAGCGCGCCGTGATCGGCCTGGACCCGGGCATCCGCACCGGCGTGAAGGTGGCCGTGGTGGATCATACCGGCAAGCTGGTGGACACCACCACCATCTACCCGCACGAGCCGCGCCGCGACTGGGACGGCTCGCTGGCCGTGCTCGCGCGGCTGGTCGAGAAGCACCAGATCAATCTGATCGCCATCGGCAACGGCACGGCAAGCCGTGAGACCGACAAGCTGGCCGCCGATCTGATCAAGATTGCCGAAAAGGCCGACAAGAAGATCGACAAGGTCGTGGTCAGCGAGGCGGGTGCTTCGGTGTACTCGGCCAGCGAATTCGCGGCCCTGGAAATGCCCGATATCGACGTGAGCCTGCGTGGCGCGGCCTCGATCGCACGCCGTCTGCAGGACCCGCTGGCCGAGCTGGTCAAGATCGACCCCAAGAGCATTGGTGTGGGTCAGTACCAGCATGATGTGAACCAGAGCGAGCTGGCGCGCCAGCTCGACGCCGTGGTCGAGGACTGCGTGAAC
>JAFAIY010000048.1 GCA_019236485.1 Comamonas sp.
GCCGGCAAGGGGCCGCTGACGCCCGTCAATCGGCTGGTCTGACGCGCTTCCATTAGGTCGGCTCTCGTCACATCAGTTTGAGGGCGGATGCGTGATCTGAGCGCTTTTTCGGCTTTGATAATTTCTGCCCGCTTGGCGCTTGAGCGCACGGCGGGCTTTTTTATTTCAAGCGAGACAGCAATGCCTTTTATCCGCACCAGCGTCCACAAGGACACCACGGCCGCTCAGCGCCAGGCCATCGTCAACGGTATTCATCAGGCCCTGATCGACGGCATTGGCATGCCGGCCGACGAGCTGTTCAATATGGTTGACGACTATGACGAGCAGAAGTTCTTCTTCAGCCGCAGCTTTAACGGCTACCAGCGCTCGGAGCGTGTGGTGGTGGTCGAGATCACCATGCGCCGCGGCCGCAGCGATGCCATGAAGCGCGCCCTGTACGCGAATATCGCCGCCAATCTGGAAAAGCATGCGGGCGTGGCGCCCAACGACGTGTTCATCTTCACGCACGAGAACGATTACTCCGACTGGTCCGTGGGTGGTGGCAGGTTTGCCATGGCCATCGCCCAGCAGGTCGGCCCCAACGCCTGAGGCCTGGCGCTTCGCTGTCGCCAACTGCACAGCCCGCACTATCTGTTTTGACCCGCTTGCTTTTGCCCGGCCTTGTTGCACTGATAATTTGCGAGCGCGCAAGTGTCTGCAAACTTCGGCGCGCGCATCAAGCTTGTGCCACCGCGCGGCCCATGGGGTCGTGAGGTGCATGAAGAATCGGAGAAATGGTTGAAGCGCTTGTCCAGCAAGCGCTATCAGCTATGAAAACAAGAGAGTGAAAGGCTGAGCGGTGACTACCTGGGGGCTTGGATTGGCGGCAGCGGCCGCCTTGATCGTGGGCTTGCTGCTGGTGCTGCTGTGGTGGCTGCTCGGCCTGCGCCGTCAGCTGCAGGCCGTACTAGGGCCCGAGTCCATGCGCCTGCAGGCCCAGCTGCTGCAGGGCATGCAGGCTCTGGACCTGAGGCTGCAGCAGCTGGAGCGCAGCAGCCAGACCACACAGATGACGGTGGCCAAAAGCGATGGCGCTCTGGACCGGGTCACGTTGCAGGTGCAGACCCAGCTGGCCCAGGCCCAGCAGGATGCGCAGGCCGCCAGGCGCGAGCAGGGCGCGGCGCTGGCGGCGTTTCGTGAAGAGGTCGCGCAGCTGGCCACGCGCCTGACCGCGGACAGCCAGCAGGCGCGTGCCGCGCTGGCGCAAAGCAGTGCCGAGCAGACCGTCCATGTGCAGCAGCGCTTCGAGGCCCTGGCCGAGACCACGCGCGGCACGCTGGATTCGCTCAAGGGCGATATCCAGCAGCAGCTCAGCCATATGAGCACCAGCATGGGCGCGGCGCTCAAGGATCAGCTGGGTGGCCACGGCGAGCAGCTGCGCCACCAGTTCGCCGTGCTGCAGGACGCTGTGAGCCAGCAGCTGGGCGCTCTGGCCCAGGGCCAGCAGACCACGGCCGAGCAGTTGCGCGGCACGCTCAACGAGCGCCTGGCCACCATCCAGAGCGACAACGCCGCCAAGCTCGAGGAAATGCGCCGCACCGTGGACGAGAAACTCCATGCCACGCTGGAGCAGCGCCTGGGCGAATCCTTCAAGCTGGTCAGCGACCGGCTGGAGCAGGTGCACAAAGGCCTGGGCGAGATGCAGACCCTGGCCGGCAGCGTGGGCGACCTCAAGCGCGTGATGACCAATGTGAAGTCGCGCGGCACCTGGGGCGAGCTGCAGCTGGGCTCCATCATCGACAATGTGCTCACGCCCGAGCAGTACGCGCGCAACGTCAAGACCGTGCCCGGCAGCGACGAGCTCGTGGAGTTCGCGATCCGCCTGCCGGGGCGCAACGACGAGCAGCCGGTCTGGCTGCCCATAGACGCCAAATACCCGGTGGAGCACTACCAGCGCCTGCAGGATGCGCAGGACAGCGCGGACCGCGTGGCCATTGCCGCTGCGGGCAATGCCTTCGAAACATCGATTCGCGGCGAAGCCAAAAAGATTGCGAGCAAATACATCGCTCCGCCGCACACCACGGACTTTGCCGTGATGTATCTGCCCACCGAAGGCCTGTTTGCCGAGGTGCTGCGCCGTCCGGGCCTGGTGGAGGCGCTGCAGAACGAGAGCCGCATCGTGGTCACCGGCCCGGCGAATCTGGCGGCCATGCTCAGCAGCCTGCAGATGGGTTTCAAGACGCTGGCCATCGAAAAGCGTTCGTCCGAAGTCTGGGGTGTGCTGGGCCAGGTCAAGACCGAGTTTGCCAAGTTCGGCGATGTGGTCGAGGCCACGCGCAAGTCCATCGATGCGGCCGCGCGCAAATTCGATCAGGTCGGGGTGCGCACGCGTGCGATTCAGCGCCATCTGCGCAATGTTCAGGCCTTGCCCGAGCCCGACGCGGAAGCCGGCGGCCTGCCGCTGTTTCCGGCCGTGGCCCAGCCCGAGGACGAAGAGGAATGAGCGCGGCGCTGCTGCGACTCATACTCGCCCAGATTTCGATTCACGCCTGCATGACGGGCATGCGCATGGCGACGCCGCTGCTGGCGCTCAAGCAGGGCTATAGCGCGGCCGCCGTAGGCATGCTGCTGGCGCTGTTTGCGCTGACCCAGGTCTTTCTCTCGCTGCCTGCGGGCCGCTATGCGGACCGCCATGGTCTGAAAAAGCCCTTGCTGCTGAGCGTCGTGGCCGCGTGCTGTGGCGCCGGCCTGGCCGTGCTCTTTCCCAGCTATGCGGCGCTCTGCCTGGGCGCGCTGCTGACGGGCGGCGCCGCGGGCGCGGCCATCATCGCGCTGCAGCGCCATGTGGGCCGATCGGTCCACAGCAAGGAGGAGCTGCGCAAGGTCTTCAGCTGGCTGGCCATAGGCCCCGCGGTCTCCAATTTTCTCGGGCCGTTTTTTGCGGGCCTGCTGATCGACTATGCGGGCGGGCAGGAGGCCAGCCTGACCGGCTTCAGGGCGGCTTTTCTGCTGCTGGCCCTGCTGCCCGTGGCGGCCTGGTTCTGGGCGCGCACGGTGCAGGAACTGCCGCCGCCCGAGGCGGTACCGGGAGGCGGGCAGAGCGCGGCCTGGGATCTGCTGCAGAACCAGGGCTTCAGGCGTTTGCTGCTGCTGAACTGGGCCTTGTCGTCCTGCTGGGATGTGCACACCTTTGTGGTGCCCATCCTGGGGCATGAGCGCGGACTGCCGGCATCGGTCATAGGCAGCATTCTGGGCGCTTTTGCGATCGCGGCCGCCGTGATCCGTCTGCTCATGCCCGTGCTGACCCGGCATCTGAGCGAGTGGGTGGTGGTGATGGGGGCCATGCTGGGTGCCTGCCTGCTGTTTCTGCTCTATCCGCTGATGCCCGATGCCTGGAGCATGGGCGGCTGCTCGGTCCTGCTGGGCCTGGTGCTGGGTTCGGTCCAGCCCATGGTGATGAGCATGATCCACCAGATCACGCCCGCAGACCGCCATGGCGAAGCCCTGGGCCTGCGCATGATGGCCATCAACGGCTCCAGCGTGGTGATGCCGGTGCTGTTCGGCTCGATAGGCGCCGTGGTCGGGGTCTCGGTGCTGTTCTGGGGCGTGGGAGCCATGGTCGGGGCCTCGTCGCGCCTGCCCTGGCTGATAGGGCGCGAAGACATGCCCGGTGCGGAGTGGGAGCCGCATTAGCGAGGCAGCGTGACACAAAAAAAGAGCGTCCGGGGACGCTCTTTTTGATTCAGGGGTCGGTCTAAAGCTCTTCCACCCTGCGGGCCGGATAGCTGTCCCAGCTCTGGCAGCCGGGGCAGTGCCAGAAATGCGTGCGGGCCTCGAAGCCGCAGGCCGCGCAGCGATAGCGTGTCAGAGGCTTGGCGGCGTGGTCCAGCGCTTTTTGCACCGCGCCATGGTATTGCTCTTCGGTCAGGGTTTCGCCCGCCAGCCACTGGGCGGCCGCGACCAGCGAGGGCTCATGCTCGAGGTGCTGCACAAGGCGCGCACGGCCGGCGGCCTCGGCGTCGCCGCTTTTCTTGTCCAGCGCCACCTGGGCCTGCAGCAGGTCCAGAGATGGCGCTTGCGCATAGTGGTGGGCGAGCAGGGCCTGGGCCGTGGCGATCTCGCCGGTGGCGGCAGCCGTTTCGACCAGCAGGCCGGCGGCCAGGGGCAGGGCGGCCGGGCTTTGCGCGGCCAGCTCCTGCAAGGTCTGCAAAGCCTGGGCCGATTGCCCCTGGCGGTGCTGCAGCTGGGCCAGCTCCAGGCGCGGACGCGGAGCATGGGGGGCGGTCTCCAAAGCCTGCTGCAACCGGCTGCCGGCCGTGTCGAGCTGGCCGTGGGCGATCTGCGCTTGCGCGTCCTCGCACAGATAGTGGGCCAGGCGGGCGCTGAAGTCCCCCTGGTCTGCGGCCTGCATCTTGCGGGCAATGCTGGCCGCCTGGGTCCAGTCGCGGGAGCGCTCGTAAATGGCCAGCAGGGCCAGGCGCGCCTCGGCTTCGTATTGCGTGCCTTCGAGACGGTGCAGCGATTCCTCGGCGCGGTCCAGCAGTCCGGCCTTGAGAAAATCCTGGGCCAGCGCATGCTGGGCGCGGTCGCGGTCCGGGCGCGAGAGGTCCGCGCGGCCGAGCAGATGCTCGTGCACGCGCACGGCGCGGTTGTATTCGCCGCGGCGGCGGAACAGATTGCCCAGCGCAAAGTGCAGCTCGGTGGTGTCGGGGTCGTTCTGCACGGCCTCGATGAAGGCGTCGATGGCCTTGTCCTGCTGCTCATTGAGCAGAAAGTTCAGTCCCTTGAAATAGGCCTTGGGCGCCTGGCGGTTGTCGGCGCGCACCTGGCGCAGGTCCCAGCGGGAGGCCAGCCAGCCCAGCACAAAAGCCATGGGCAGGCCCAGCAAGATCCAGGTCAGATTAAATTCCATGCACGTCGCTCGGCACAATGATCGGAGAAGTCGGAGCCGGGGCGGCGGCCGCCGGCGCTGCTGCGCTGCTGTCGACAGCGGTTTCGGCCTGGCGGGCCTTGGCCGCACGCGCCTCGCGGGCCGCGGCCCGGTGCTTCAGCCAGCGTGGCACCATGCCCAGCACGCCTATGAACAGGCCCAGCGCAAAAGCCGTCAGCACCACCAGCACCAGGGGCGCCGTCCATGCCGTGCCGAAGAAAAAGTGCACGGTGGCATCTTGCTGGTTGTTGAGTGCGAACGCAAACAGAGTGAAAAAAATGGCTGCCTTGAGCAGCCACAGCAGGTATTTCATGCTTTCCCTTGTGTGACGGGAAAGATTTTAGGCCAGCCCATGCCTCGGTCGGCAAATCGGCGCGAAAGGCGGCCGGCGCAGCTCAGGTGAGCTGGTCCGGAGCGGCAGGCGTGTCGGTCTTGAGATTGTCCACGGCTTCGCGCAAGGCCTTGCCGGGCTTGAAATGGGGTACGCGCTTGGAGGGAACCTGAACGGATTCCCCGCTGCGGGGGTTGCGGCCTATGCGAGGCGGGCGGTGATTGATGGCAAAGCTGCCAAAGCCACGAATTTCGATGCGGTGACCGCGCACCAGGGCATCGCTGACGGCATCCAGAATGGACTTGACGGCCTGTTCGGCATCGCGTTGGTTGAGTTGGCCAAATCGGGCAGCAAGTTCTTCGACGAGATCGGATCGGGTCATCGGATGGCGGAAACTAGGTTGGAAACAACAACGGGCGCACAGGGCGCCCGTTGTTTTTGACGCGTAGCGGTCAGTCAGGCGAGCCGACCGACCTGCTGACGTGGATTACTTGTCGGCGTCCAGCTTGGCGCGCAGCAGAGCACCCAGGCTGGTGGTACCGGCGTTTTCCTTGGAGGACTGGGCGGACAGGGAAGCCATGGCTTCTTGCTGTTCGGCGTGGTCCTTTTGCTTGATGGACAGCTGGATGTTGCGGCTCTTGCGATCCACGTTCACCACCACGGCCGTCACTTCGTCGCCTTCCTTCAGCACCGAGCGAGCGTCTTCCACGCGGTCTTGCGAGATTTCGGAAGCGCGCAGGTAGCCAACGATGTCTTCGCCCAGGTCGATTTCAGCGCCCTTGGCATCCACGGTCTTGACCTTGCCGGTCACGATCTGGCCCTTGTCGTTCACGGTCACGAAGGTCGTGAAGGGATCGCTGTCCAGCTGCTTGATGCCCAGGGAGATGCGCTCGCGCTCGACGTCCACGGCCAGCACGATGGCTTCGACTTCCTGGCCCTTCTTGTAGTTGCGCACGGCGGCTTCGCCGGCTTCGTTCCAAGACAGGTCGGACAGGTGCACCAGGCCGTCGATGCCGGCAGCCAGACCCACGAACACGCCGAAGTCGGTGATGGACTTGATCGGGCCCTTCACGCGGTCGCCGCGCTTGGTGTTCTGGGCGAATTCTTGCCAGGGGTTAGCCTTGCACTGCTTCATGCCCAGGGAGATGCGACGCTTGTCTTCGTCGATTTCCAGAACCATGACTTCCACTTCGTCGCCCAGGGACACGAGCTTGGTGGGAGCAATGTTCTTGTTGGTCCAGTCCATTTCGGAAACGTGCACCAGGCCTTCGATGCCGGGTTCCAGTTCCACGAAAGCGCCGTAGTCGGCAATGTTGGTGACCTTGCCGAACAGGCGGGTGCCCGAGGGGTAGCGGCGAGCCACGCCCATCCAGGGATCGTCGCCCATCTGCTTCAGACCCAGGGACACGCGGTTCTTCTCGGTGTCGAACTTCAGGATCTTGGCCGTGATTTCCTGGCCGGCAGTCACCACTTCCGAGGGGTGACGCACGCGGCGCCATGCCATGTCGGTGATGTGCAGCAGACCGTCGATGCCGCCCAGGTCAACGAACGCACCGTATTCGGTGATGTTCTTGACCACGCCTTGCACGATGGCGCCTTCCTTCAGGGTTTCCATCAGCTTGGCGCGCTCTTCGCCCATGGAGGCTTCCACCACAGCGCGACGCGACAGCACAACGTTGTTGCGCTTGCGGTCCAGCTTGATGACCTTGAACTCCATCGTCTTGTTTTCGTAGGGAGTCAGGTCCTTGATGGGACGGGTGTCGATCAGCGAACCGGGCAGGAAAGCGCGGATGCCGTTGACCAGAACGGTCAGGCCGCCCTTGACCTTGCCGGAGGTGGTGCCGGTCACGAATTCGCCGGATTCCAGAGCCTTCTCGAGCGACAGCCAGGAAGCCAGACGCTTGGCGGTGTCGCGCGACAGGATGGTGTCGCCGTAGCCGTTTTCGATGGAGCCGATGGCCACGGACACGAAGTCACCCACTTGGACTTCGACTTCGCCTTGGTCGTTCTTGAACTCGTCGAGAGGCACATAGGCTTCCGACTTCAGGCCTGCGTTCACCACAACGAAGTTGTGCTCAACGCGCACCACTTCAGCGGTGATGACCTCGCCAGGACGCATTTCGGTGCGTTGCAGCGATTCTTCAAACAGGGCGGCAAAAGATTCAGACATGTATTTCCTTGCCCGCAAACAGGTTTCCGTCGGCACCATTGCCAAGCGTTTTTATGACTGGATGCGGAGGTTTGTGGGTTC
>JAFAIY010000391.1 GCA_019236485.1 Comamonas sp.
TGCAGCACGCTCATGCTGACCATGGGCTGGGTGCCGCAGAGATAGCGTTGTATGCCCTGGGCCGGATGGTAGTCGGGCACGAACTTGAAGGGCTCGGCATGGCCGAACCAGCCCGACAGCGGCTGCCAGAAACGGTTGATCAGGCGCGGATGGGCCCAGACAAAGGCCGGCGAGCCGGGGCCGCCGTTCAGGTATTTGTAGCTGCAGCCCACGGCGAAGTCGGCATCGGCGGCCTTGAGGTCCACGGGCACGGCGCCCGCGCTGTGGCACAGGTCCCAGACGCAGAGAATGCCCTGGGCATGGGCCGCGGCCGTGACGGCCGCCATATCGTGCATGGCGCCCGTGCGGTAGTTCACATGGGTGAGCATGGAGATCGCCACATCGGGCCGCAGCGCGCCCGCGATTTCCTCGGGCTCGAGCAGCACCAGCTCGAGACCGTATTCCTGGCACACGGACTGGGCGATATAGAGGTCGGTGGGGAAATTGCTGCGTTCGCTGATCAGCTTTTTGCGGCTCGGCGCATCTTCGCGGGCAATGCGCGCGGCGGCGGTGAGCACCTTGTAGAGATTGATGGAGGTGGTGTCGGTGAACACCAGCTCGCCCTGGCCTGCACCTATCCAGGGCGCGAACTGGTTGCCCAGGCGCTCGGGCAGGGTGATCCAGCCGGCCTTGTTCCACGAGGTGATCAGGTCCTGGCCCCATTCCTGCTGCACCACCTGCGCGGCGCGGGCCGCGGCCGCCTTGGGCTGGGCCCCCAGGGAATTGCCATCCAGATAGATCACGCCTTCGGGCAGCGCAAAGCGCTCGCGCAGCGGGCGCAGCCGGTCCTGGGCGTCCAGCGTCAGGCAGTCTTGCAAGGTAGTCATCGTCATCCTCTGTGGTTTTGATAGCGGCAAGCGCCTATTCTGATTGGGCTTCCCGTCAATTTTTATGCAAATTCAGCCCAGGGCCCGCAGCACCGCGCGGACCGGCGAAGCATCGGCCTCGGTGAGCTTGAGCGGCAGCGCGATCAGCTCGTAGTCGCCCTCGGCCACCTCATCGAGCACCAGGTTTTCGAGCACGCGCAGATCGCGTTGGCGTATCACCATATGGCTGTCCAGGGTCTTGCTGCTGGCCGGGTCTATGCTGGCCGTGTCTATGCCGATCAGCTTCACGCCCAGGTCGGCAAGCCTGGCCACCGTTTCGGGCGCGTAGGCGGAGAGATCCGGGTCCCAGGCGGTGGGCGCTTTCCCGTAGGTGCGCACCAGCACGCGCTCGGGCAGGTCGGCGGTGATCGCGTGTTCGATATGCTGCCACTCGATCAGCGGCCCGCAATCTATGGCGTGGATCACGCGGCAGGGGCCGAGAAAGGCCTGCAGATCCACGGCGCCTATGCTGGCACCGGCCGCATCGTAGTGCAGCGGCGCATCGGCATGGGCGCCCACATGGGGCGAGAGCGTGATCGCACTCACATTCACCGGGCAGCCCGGGCCTATGGTGGCGCACCACTGCTGCGAATACGGCGTATCGCCCGGAAACACCGGGGCCTGGGGGTGAATGGCGGGGGAGATATCCCAGATCTGGCGTGGCATGGCGTCATTTCCTCCGGTACCAGAAAACATAGACAAGCACGAGGACGATGAGGAAGGGCACGCCCACGAGCACCGTGGTGTGGAATTCCTTGGTGAACAGCGTGGTGACGATCACGCCAAGCATCAGCACCGCGCCCAGCAGCGTGAACAGCGGAAAGCCCCACATGCGGAACTTGAGCTTCTCGCCCGGGTGCTCGCGCAGCCAGCGCGGGCGGAAGAACAGATGGGTGACGAAGACCATGAACCAGGCAAACATGGCGCCGAACATGGCAATAGACATCATCAGCTCCAGCGACTGTTCGGGCTTGAGCACATTGAAGACCATGGCCACGGCCATGCCCAGGCAGGAGACGGCAATTGCGCCCAGCGGTACGCCGCTCTTGCTGAGCCGGCTCAGCGAACGCGGAGCAAAGCCGCCGCGCGAGAGGCTGAACATCATGCGCGAGGTCACATAGAGCTGGCTGTTCATGGCCGACAGCGAAGCCACCAGCACCACGAAGTTGAGCACGCCGGCAGCGCCCGGAATGCGCAGGATCTCCATCACCTTCACGAACGGGCTCTTGTCGGTGCCCGCATGGTTCCAGGGCACGATGGCCAGCATGATGGCCAGCGACAGCAGATAGAACAGCACCAGGCGCAGCACCGTGGAGCGGAAGGCCGTGGTCACGGCCTGCTGCGGGTTCTCGGCTTCGCCGGCCGCAATCGCGATGGCTTCCAGGCTCAGATAGCTGAAGATGGCCACGATCACGCCCACCCAGGTGCCCCACCAGCCGTTGGGGAAAAAGCCCCCGCCCACGGTGTAGTTGGCAAAGCCCACGCCCTCGGGGCGTGCGCCGAACAGCACATAGGCGCCGATCAGGATGAAGGCCACGATGGCCACCACCTTGATCATGGAAAACACATATTCGACCTGGCCGAAAGCCTTGACGCTGGTGGCGTTCACGGCCGCCAGGCCCAGCGAGAACAGCAGCACCCAGACCCATTGCTCGACGTCGGGGAACCAGTAGCGCATGTACAGGCCCACGGCCGTGACCTCCATGCCCACGGCCAGCACCACGGCGGCCCAGTAGGCGTAGCGCACCATGAAGCCGGCCAGCGGGCCTATGTAGTGCTCGGCATAGGCGCCGAACGAGCCCGAGGTCGGATGGGCCACAGTCATCTCGGCCAGGCAGCCCATGAGCAGCAGGCCTATGAGGGCGCCTATCGCATAGCTGATGAGCACGCTGGGCCCGGCCACGCCGATCGCGAAGGCGCTGCCCATGAACAGGCCCGTACCTATGGCGCCGCCGATGGCGATCATCGCCATTTGGGCGGAATTGAGCTGCTGGCGCAGGCCGGTTTCTCGTTGCTGTATGTCTTGGAAGTCGGCCATGGTGCGCAGGGAATCGGGGTGAAAGCGAAAGCTCCAAGTATCGGCGCTTTCGCCGCCATGAACCCGGCGCCGCGCAATTGGCAAGACGCGGGCAAGGGCCTAAGCCGGCCGTATTTTCTGCGAGGGAGATGGCGCCGCTGCTTAGGGCAGGCTGCCCCTGGCGTAGCAGCCGGGCGTCAGCGCATGGTGGGCCTTGAAGGCGCGCTGCAGATGCGCCTGGTCGGCAAAACCCATGGCATAGGCGGCTTCGGACAGCGCGGTGCCCGAGGCCAGCAGGCGGCGCGCGCCGTTGAGGCGCAGATTGAGCCGGTAGCTGCCGGGCGTCATGCCCGTGGCAGCCTTGAAGCGGCGGATGAAGCGTGTGGCGCTCATGCCGCATTCCTGGGCCAGGGACTGCACGGTGAGGTCCGCATCGGGCTCTGCATGCAGGCGCTGCAAAGCGGCCTGGAGTTCGGCACCATCGGCGTGCAAAGGCGCGGCAGCGGGCTCGGCGCAGCGGGCCAGCAGCCGCTCCAGGCCCCGGGCCAACCGCAGCGCCGCGGCAGTGCCGTCGACGGGGCGGCACAGGGCGTCCACCTGATGTGCAATCTCGGCATCGGCCAGCGTGCGTTGTGCAAAGCGCAGCGCAGCCACGCCCAGGCGTGCATGCAGCCAGTCGGCATCGACGAACAGCATGCGGTAGGACCAGGGCGCGCCGGGCTCGGGATTGCAGGCATGCCAGGCGCCGGGCTCTATCAGCACCACGCCGCCAGCCGCCACGGGCTGCGGCCCATGGGCATGGTGGAACAGGGTGCAGCCCGCGTCGACGATGCCAATCGAATACTCGGCATGCATGTGCAGGCGGAAGCAATGCGGCGAGGGCGCGCTGTCGCGCAGCTCGGCCCAGGGGGCGGCCGGGTGGCGGTGAAAGCGGTGTGGCGAGGAGGTCATGGCGTCGGCGGGTTCTGTCGACCATCATGCCAGCATGGCCGCCACGCTGGCGACCAGCAGCAGGGCCAGCATCCGGTAGAACCGCCGCTGGCGGCGCGGCGTGTGCAGCCAGCCCGACAGCAGCTGGCCCAGCAGCGCCCAGCAGCCCACGCCGATCAGGCAGGCCAGCAGCGACATGGTGCAGAACTGCAGCAGCGCCAGGGCCGCGTCGGCCTGCGGCAGCACGAACAGGCCGACACCGGCCAGAGCCACCAGCCAGGCCTTGGGATTGAGGGTCTGCACGGCCGCGCCCTGCAGCAAGAGCTGGAGCGTGCGGGCCGAGCCGTTCTGCTCCTGGTGTTCCTGAGTCGAGGCCTGGTCCGATGGAGTCTCCACGGGCGCATGGGCGAGTTTCCAGGCCAGCCACAGCAGATAGGCGGCGCACAGCCATTCGGCGGCCGCCGACAGCCGCGGCAGGGATTGCATCAGCCATTGGGCACCCTGGCCCATGGCCCAGACCACGGCCGCATAGCCGGCGCTGGCGCCCAGCACATAGAAGGCGCAGGCCAGGCGGGTCCTGGCGGCGCCGTGGCGCAGGGCCAGCACGTTGACGGGGCCGGGGGTGATGGCGCCGACGAGGGTGAAGATGCCCATGGCGAGCAATGAGGAGGACATGAGGATGCGCGCGGACGCGGAGCTGCACAAGGGCTGCAGTCTCGCGCCGCGCGACGGCCCTGTATTGAACGCAATTGCGGGGCGCGGGCATGTCCATCCTGCTGGGGCCTGCTAGGGCAGCATGGCGTAGGCCACGATCTCCAGCTTCATGCCCGGCACCACCAGCGCGGCCACGCCCATGCTGGAGCGGTTGGGGTAGGGGGCATCGAAGAACTCGCGGTACACGGCGTCAATGGCCGGCATGTCGGCCACCTCGGTCATATAGATCAGCACCTGGGTCACATCGGCCAGCGTGCCGCCCGCGGCCTGCAGCGCGTTGCGCAGATTGGTAAAGGTCAGGCGTGCCTGCTGTTCTATGCCGCCGATATCGATGCTGCCGTCAGGCCGCACGGGGCCGTGGGCCGTGAAAAGCATCTGGCCGCTGGCCTTGACGGCCCAGGAGAACGGTTGCTTGAGCGGGGGCAGGCCCACGTCGATGATTTGTTTCATGGATTTCCTTGTGTCTTGACCACATGCGAAGGCATGGTGTTCTTGCGTTGGAAACTGGCGCGGCCCATCGGCGGACGCCGAGCAGGGGCCGTCCCGCAGCGACGGTGTCATCCCCCGCCCGCGCAGCGAGAGCGGGGGAAGCGGCAAAGCCGCTCAGGGGGTCACAGCTTCGTTCGCACGGACCAGATTTCGGGGAAGAGCACCACCTCCAGCATCTTGCGCAGATAGCTGACCCCGCCCGTGCCGCCCGTGCCGCGCTTGAAGCCGATGACGCGCTCCACCGTGGTCACATGGCGGAAGCGCCACAGGCGGAAGGCGTCCTCGATGTCGGCGAGTTTTTCGCCGAGCTGGTACAGGTCCCAGTGCGACTGCGGGTCGCGGTAGACCTGGGCCCAGGCGGCCTCGACCTCGGGGCTGGCCGTGTAGGGCCGGGTCCAGTCGCGGTCCAGGTGCCCGGCGGGGATGGCCAGGCCCTGGCGTGCCAGCAGGCGCAGGGCCTCGTCATACAGAGACGGCGCGCGCCATGCGGCCTCCACCCGGGCCAGCAGGTCGGGGCGGTGGGCGTGGGGCTGGAGCATGGCGGCGTTCTTGTTGCCCAGCGCAAACTCGATGCAGCGGTACTGGTAGCTCTGAAAGCCGCTGGAGCTGGCGAGATACGGGCGCATGGCCGTGTACTCGGTGGGCGTCATGGTGGCCAGCACCGACCAGGCGCCGACCAGCTGCTCCATGATGCGGCTCACGCGGGCCAGCATCTTGAAGCAGTCCGCATGGCGGTCGGCCGCCACGGCGGCTGTGGCCGCGCCCAGCTCGTGCAGCATGAGCTTCATCCACAGCTCGCTGCTCTGGTGCTGGATGATGAAGAGCATCTCGTCATGCGTGGGCGACAGCGGTTGCTGGGCGCCGAGGATGGCGTC
>JAFAIY010000421.1 GCA_019236485.1 Comamonas sp.
CTTGAGGTCGGCGATCTCCTGGGGCGTGTCGGGCGGGCTGTCGCTGTGCAGGCAGTGCAGCAGGAACACGTCGAGCATGCGCATGGTGGCCGGGGCGATGCCCACGGTCTCGAAGGGATCGATGTCCATGAGCCGCACTTCCACATATTCCACGCCGCGCTCGCGCAGCGCGTGCAGCGGGCGCTCGCCGCTCTTCACGGTGCGCTTGGGACGGATGGTGCCGTAGAACTCGTTCTCTATCTGCAGCAGCCCCGTGCCCAGCTGGTTGTAGTCGCCGCCGGGGTTGCGCACGCCCAGCTGCTCATAGGCCGGATAGGGGCGCGTGAGCGCGTCGTGCAGCGAGTCGGCATAGCCGTCCAAGCCGTTGTAGCTGACATTGATGCTGGCCTGGGCATCGCTCTGATAGCCGAGACGCCCCATGCGCAGCGAGGTCGCATGGGGCAGATACAGCGCATCCTTGCCGTCGCCCAGCGGCTGCAGCCTGTGATCCCGCCCTTCCACAAAGCAGGGGCACAGCGCCGGCGAGGCGCCATACAGATAGAGCAGCACGAAGGCATGGCGGCGGAAGTTGCGGATCAGCGCGAAGTACTCGTCGCTGCTCACGCCGGGCAGCGACCAGTTGTAGTGAATGCCCGAGATGGTCTGCATGCGCCGGCCATAGCGGTGGCCCAGGCCCATGCGGTAGACGCTCTTGGAGCGGCCCGAATGCGAGCTGCCGTAGCGGCCCAGCGGAATCGTCTCGTCGATGGGCAAACGGCAGGGCATGCTGGAATTCCACATCAGCTCGCCGCTTTCGCTGAGATTGCGCAGCACGAACTGGTGCACCTCGACCAGCTCGTCCAGGCATTCCTGCACGCCCAGGCGCGCGCCGGTGATGAGTTCCAGCTGCGACTCGCTGTAGTCGGTGGTGATATGGGGATGGGTGAGGGCCGAGCCCAGCTCGGCCGGATGCGGCGTCAGGGCCAGCGAGCCCGTTGCCAGCGCCCGCAGCCCTTCTTTCTCGATGCCGCGACGAATGCCCAGCAGCCTGTCGGCGGAAGGCATGTTCACGGCGGCCTGCGATGTCTTCATTCTTTTTACCTTTTGGTGAAGACGCTGACGACAAACTTCGTCTGCCCAATCGCGCCCAGACGGCGAATCATAGAGAAACACGAGGCAACGCGATGGACGCTGGCCGCTAAACCACCGGTTTCGGCCTGTCGGCCGTCAAGAATGCGCGGGATGCGCCAGCAAACTGTCAGGCTCACCAGGCAATCCAGCGTGAGCATACGCCCACTTTCAGTCGGCAAAAAGCCCTCCGGGGAGGGCTTATGCAAGACGTGCTAGCAAGTCAGTGCCCGTGCGCCTTCATGGCCTTGCCCACTTCCACCTGGCCCTGGACCGAGCCGCCGCCGGGCACCTGCTGGCCTTCGCTGGCCGTGACCTCGGCCAGCCGCGCGGCCAGCTCCTCGGGAACGGTATCGCCCATGCCCAGATAGATGCCCTGGGTCATGGTGATATGCGCGGCCTCGAAGCCGCCCGCACCCGCACACAGAATCGTGCGCGTGGGCGCGCTCTCATGGGCCAGCACCAGCATGGCCGGCACCACGGCCTCGGGCCTCAGGGCGTCGAGCACGGGCTCGGGCAGCAGACCGGCCGTCATGCGCGTGGCCGCCGTGGGCGCCAGCGCATTGACGCGGATGTCGTGCTTGGCGCCCTCGATGGCCAGGGTCTGCATCAGGCCCACCTGGGCCAGCTTGGCCGCGCCGTAATTGGCCTGGCCGAAATTGCCGTACAGGCCCGTGGACGAGGTCGTCATCACGATGCGGCCGTAGTTCTGCTCCTGCATATACGGCCACACGGCCTTGCAGCAGTTGGCCGCGCCCATCAGGTGCACCTCAACGACGAGGCGGAAATCGCCCATGTCCATCTTGGCAAAGCTCTTGTCGCGCAGAATGCCCGCGTTGTTGACCAGAATGTCGACGCGGCCCCAGGCGTCAACGGCCTGCTTGACCATGGCCTGCACGGCCTCGAAGTCCGTGACCGATGCCGCATTGGCCATGGCCTCGCCGCCCGCGGCACGGATTTCCTCCACCACCAGCTGCGCGGCCGTGGCCGAAGCACCCGAGCCGTCGACCGCACCGCCCAGATCGTTGACCAGCACCTTGGCGCCGCGCTTGGCCAGTGCCAGCGCATGCAGCCGGCCCAGGCCGCCGCCAGCCCCGGTGACGATGGCCACACGACCTTGAAAATCCATTGCCATGATGTGTTTCTCCTTGCTCAGTGGTTTACAGCGCAACAATGTACGCGCGCATGCTGCAGCGCAGCGTAGCTTTGGCGACTGATTGCGGGTAAGTCTCAGGGCTTGCTATCAAATGCAAAGCGCTCATCGCCTGATCTGCGATACTTTCAATGCACATTCATTCATAAATCAAGGCCTGTACCGCGTATCGCACTCTTCAATCGCTAGCAAGCCGCGGCCATCCATAACCGCCTCGCTTGTCCCCAGATTTTCTAGACAAGCCTGTGGACAATGCTGAATAGCTTTTGCAGCAATGCGACAAACCATTGATTTACATGCAATTTTCTTGATTGCCTGTTTTTTCATCAAAGCTTCATCGGGGCCTGCCAGTTATCCCTGCAGCCGCTGGACAAGCTTGTGAACAACTGCAGCCGCAGCCTGAACAACTGAATCAAGCCATTGATTTCAAATGATTTTGTTTTCAACGCCTGTTTTTTAGGCAGAAATCGGGCTTGAGCCCGGCGCCGGACAATCCACATGCCCGATGGGCGGCGCGCAGCGCCTTACCCCCAGTTTGGCTGGACAAGCATGTGGACAAGGCCAAGCAAACGCTCTGCAAAATACGTAAATCATTGTTTTGCAAAGGCTGCGCAAGCACTGCTCAAAAACCAGGCAAACCGTTTTGATCTCACGGCCTTGCCAAACCCGTTACAAACAAGGGTTCTGCAAGCGTCTGCCCGGTTGAATCCATGTCCAACGACTCTCTTTTCGCGCCTCCCTTCTTTATCGCCAAGTGCGAGCCCAGCGGCCAGCAGGTCGACGCCTGGGCCGATCAATCGCTGCTCGACTCGCTGGAAAGCGGCGGCGTGAACTGGCCCAGCTCCTGCCGCAATGGCACCTGCCGCACCTGCCTGGGCCAGATGGTCTCGGGCACTGTGCACTACGAGATCGAATGGCCTGGCCTCACGCCCGAGGAAAAGGCCGAAGGCTATGTGCTGCCTTGCTGCGCCTATCCCGACGGCGATGTGGTGCTCAAGGACCACGAATTCTGAGGACGCCGATTGCTGATCTGCAGCAACCCCTGCCCTGCCGGATGCGCCCCGCTGGCATAGAATGAGTGCTTTCCGCAGGCCCTGCACTGCAGAAAGCGGCCCCGCCTAGGCGGCAGTCCCGCCACACATGTTCTTTGGAAGTCCTGCCTGCGCCCTGTGGCGGCGCCGGCAATGCCTGACTGGTGCGTGTGCAGCGCCAGCCGCTGACTGCAATGCATCGCATATCGCTCAAGTCCCAGAAGGCAATCCATGAACAGCTCTCTTCAACCCGTGCCCATCTCGCCCGTCGAAGAAATCGTGGCGGAGATCCGTGCCGGCCGCATGGTCGTTCTCGTTGATGAAGAAGATCGCGAGAACGAAGGCGATCTGGTTCTGGCCTCGGACCATGTCACGCCCGAAGCCATCAACTTCATGGCCCGCTTCGGCCGCGGACTGATCTGCCTGACCCTCACACGCGAACGCTGCGAATTCCTCAAGCTGCCGCCCATGGCGGCGCGCAACGGCACCGTGTACAGCACGGCCTTCACGGTCTCCATCGAAGCCGCCGAAGGCGTGACCACGGGCATCTCGGCGGCCGACCGCGCACGCACCGTGCAGGTGGCCGTCAACAAGAACAGCCAGCCCAGCGACCTGGTGCAGCCCGGCCATGTGTTCCCGCTGCAGGCCGTGGACGGCGGCGTGCTTATGCGCGCCGGCCACACCGAGGCCGGCTGCGACCTGGCCGCCCTGGCCGGCTGCTCGCCCTCGGCCGTGATCTGCGAGATCATGAAGGACGACGGCACCATGGCCCGCCTGCCCGATCTGCAGCTGTTCTGCGCCGAGCACGGCATCAAGATCGGCACCATCGCCGACCTCATCGAATACCGCAGCCGCAACGAGTCGCTGCTGCAGAAAGTGGGCAGCCGCCCCATGCAGACCGCCCATGGCGAATTCACCGCCCATGCCTTCCGCGACGTGCCCAGCGGCTCGGTCCACCTGGCGCTGGTCAGGGGCGAGTGGACGGCCGACACCCCCGTGGCCGTGCGCGTGCACGAGCCGCTGTCGGTGCTGGATGCACTCGAAGTCGGCCGCAACCAGCATTCCTGGAGCCTGGACGAAAGCCTCAAATACATCGCCCAGCAGGGCCAGGGCGTGGCCGTGCTGCTCAACTGCAGCGAGTCGGGCGAGCAGCTGCTGACCCAGTTCGAAGGCAAGGCCCGCTCGGCCCAGGCGCCCGAGCGCGGCCGCATGGACCTGCGCACCTATGGCGTGGGCGCGCAGATCCTGCGCGAGATGGGCGTCGCCAAGATGCAACTCATGGGCCAGCCCCGCCGCATGCCCAGCATGGCCGGCTACGGCCTCGAAATCACCGGCTACATCCCCAAGCAATAAGAGGCGGAACACCTATGCAAAACGCAGAAAAAGGCCAAGGCCAGAACCTCGACGGCGCCGAGCTGAAGATCGGCATCGTGCAAGCGCGCTTCAACGAAAGCATTACCAACACCCTGTTTGCCTCCTGCCGCGACGAGCTGCTGGCGCTGGGTGTGAAGTCCGAGAACATCGACCATGTCACCGTCCCCGGCGCACTCGAAGTGCCCGTGGCGCTGCAGACACTGGCCGAAACCGATGAGTACGACGCCCTGGTGGCGCTGGGCTGCATCATCCGTGGGGAGACATACCACTTCGAGCTGGTGGCCAATGAATCGGGCGCGGGCGTGACACGCCTGTCCCTGGACTACCACCTGCCGATCGCCAACGCGATCATCACCACCGAAAACCTCGAGCAGGCCATTGCGCGCCAGGTAGAAAAAGGCCGCGACGCGGCCCGCGTGGCCGTGGAAATGGCCAACCTGCTCAACGCCTACGACAATTACGACGACCATGAGTGACGAACAATCGAGCGCTTCGGCCTCCAGCCGACCTCCCCGCCAAAGCCGCACCGGCGTGACCAGCACCGGCGCGCGCAAGGCGGGCTCCAAATCCAACCGCAGCCGTGCGCGCGAATTCGCGCTGCAAGGCCTGTACCAGCATCTCGTGGGCCGCAACGAAGTCCTGGACATCGACCGCTTCACACGTGACCTGGCCGGCTTCCACAAGGCCGACGTGGTGCATTACGACGCGCTGCTGCGCGGCTGCATCGAGAACGAAGCCGCGCTGGACGCGCTGATCACGCCCAAGCTGGACCGCGGCCTGGCCGAGATCTCGCCCATCGAGCATGCCTGCATGTGGATAGGCGTGTACGAGTTCCAGCACTGCCCCGACGTGCCCTGGCGCGTGGTGCTCAACGAGTGCATCGAGCTGGCCAAGGAATTCGGCGGCACCGACGGCCACAAATATGTGAACGCCGTGCTCAACGGCCT
>JAFAIY010000505.1 GCA_019236485.1 Comamonas sp.
TTCACCGAGATGCTGGTGCGCATAGGCAATCTGCAGCAGATGCAGTGATAGCCAGCAGGCGAGGCGCAGCCCTGGGAGCAGGGCTGATACCGTTTACTGCATCACGTTCATGACCGCCAGGGTCATGGTTTCCACGCCGGTCTTGAACGTGGGCTCGGGTTCTGGGGCAAAGAAGGGCGAGTGATTGAAGGGCAGGGGCTTGCCGCCGGGCTGACTGGCCTCGGCCACCTTCTTGGGGTCGTACACGCCCAGGGTGTAGAACATGGATGGCACACCCTGATTGATGAAGTCCGAGAAGTCCTCGCTGGCCGTGATGGGCGAGATGGGGATCACATTCCGGTCGCCGAGCGCGGCCTTGAACAGCTTGACCGTGCGGCCTACCAGTGCCGCATCGTTGACCACGGCATCCGAGCCCTTGACCAGCTTGACCTCGGGTGCAGGAGCGCCCGACATGGCGGCTTCGGCCTTGGCTGTGCGCTCAATGCCTTCGTGCATTTTTGTGCGCACCTCGCTCTTGTAGCTGCGGATCGTTCCGAGCAGTCGTGCCTGGTCGGGAATGATATTTCCCGCGCTGCCCGAGTTGAACGCGCCCACGGTGACCACGCCGAATTCCATAGGGTCTTTTTCGCGGCTGATCACGCCTTGCACATCGACCACAAAGCGTGAGGCCATGAGCACCGGGTCAATGCCCTTGTCCGGCATGGAGCCATGGCTGCCTCGGCCATGGAAAGTGATGTCCAGCGAGTCCGAATTGGAGGTCGCCGGCCCGGCCACATAGCCCACCATTCCATAAGGCATGGAGCCGGTATGCAGCGCAAACGCATAGTCGGGTTTGCCGAATTTTTTGAACAGGCCGTCGGCCAGCATGGCTTTGGCGCCGGTTACGGTTTCTTCGGAAGGCTGGGCCACGAACATCAACGTGCCTTTCCACTTGTCCTTCATGCCGAGCAGCGCTTGGGCCGTGCCCAGCCAGCTGGTCATATGCATATCGTGGCCGCAGCTATGGGCGACAAAGCTTTCCTTGCCGTTGTACTGGGCCTTGGCCTTGCTGGCGTAAGGCAGGCCGGTCTTCTCTTCCATGGGCAGGGCGTCGAGTTCGGTACGCACCATCACCGTGGGGCCTGCGCCGTTGCGGTAAATGGCAACCAGGCCTGTCTTGCCAATGCCTTCCGTCACCTCGAAGCCCAGCTTGCGCATCTCCGAGGCCAGCTTGGCGGCGGTGCGGGTTTCCTGAAAGCCCAGCTCGGGGTGGGCATGCAGGTCTTCATAGACGCTGCGCATATTGGGGTACATCTGGCCGATCAGGCGTTGCAGCTCGGGCTTGATGGGTTGAGGGTCCAGTTCTGCACTCCAGGCAGGGCTGGCGCTGAAGGCGCAAATGACGGTGGCAATGGCGCAGAAGCTGCGGGTAAGTTGAGGGTGCATGTTGCTTAGGCGTTTGGAGTGACGTGCCGGCATGTGCTTGGCAAAGGCCGTGCTTTCCAGCCTAGGCGCATGGCTGCAGAGGGCTTGAGAGGGACAACCCGTGTGAATAGTCACTCAGGCAACTCGCTGTCCGCAGTCCCCGGATAATTGCGACCCATGAATACCTCCACCAGCGCCGCCAAGGCCTCTGACTCCACCGCTTTCTCGGCGCTGCCCCTGTCCCCAGAAATGCTGGCCAACCTCCAGCAGCTCGGCTATGCGCAGATGACGCCCATCCAGGCCGCCAGCCTGCCGCTGACCCTGCAGGGCAAGGACCTGATCGCACAGGCCAGCACCGGCAGCGGCAAGACGGCTGCCTTCGGCCTGCCCATGGTCGACCGCCTGAATCCGCGCTGGTTTGCCGTCCAGGCCCTGGTGCTGTGCCCCACGCGCGAACTGGCCGACCAGGTCGCCACCGAAATCCGCCGCCTGGCGCGCGCGCAGGACAACATCAAGGTCGTCACCGTCTATGGCGGCGTGCCCTCGCGCAACCAGATCGCTTCACTGGAAAACGGTGCCCACATCGTGGTCGGCACACCGGGCCGTGTGATGGATCTGATGGAGCGCGGCAAGCTCGACATCGGCAATCTCAAGACCCTGGTGCTGGACGAGGCCGATCGCATGCTGGACATGGGCTTTCTCGGCGACATCGAAACCGTGGTGCGCCAATGCCCGGCCGAGCGCCAGACCCTGCTGTTCTCGGCCACCTATCCCGAGGGCATTGCCTCGCTGGCCAGCCGCTTCATGCGCGAGCCGCAGACCGTCAAGGTCGCGGCCCAGCACAGCTCGAACAAGATAGAGCAGCGCTGGTACGAGGTGGGCGCGCGCGAAAAGCTCGACGCGGTGGCGCGCCTGCTCGCGCATTTCCGTCCCGAGTCGAGCATCGCCTTCTGCAATACCAAGCAGCAGTGCCGCGATGTGGTGGCGGCGCTGCAGGCCCAGGGTTTCAGCGCGCTGGCGCTGTTTGGCGAACTCGAGCAGCGCGAGCGCGACGAGGTGCTGGTGCAGTTCGCCAACAAGAGCTGCAGCGTGCTGGTAGCCACCGATGTGGCAGCGCGCGGTCTCGATATCGCCGACCTGTCGGCCGTGATCAATGTGGATGTGACGCCCGACCCCGAAGTCCATATCCACCGCATAGGCCGCACGGGCCGCGGCGATGCCGAGGGCCTGGCGCTGAATCTGGTGTCCA
>JAFAIY010000529.1 GCA_019236485.1 Comamonas sp.
GCAGATGCAGCAGCTGGGCCGCGTAGTTCCACTCGTACAGCGCTTCGCGCTGCTCCATGCCGTCGTAGCACTGCAGCCGTATCAGCTCGCGCGCCAGCACGGCCGACAGCGCCTGGGCCAGTGCCGTCTTGCCCACGCCGGGTTCGCCCTCCAGCAGCAGAGGCCGCTGCAGGCGCAGCGCGAGAAAGACCGCCGTGGCCAGGCGCCGATCCGCAACATAGCCCTGCTCGCGCAGGGCGGCCATCAGCGCATCGATGGACTCCACGGGGCTTTTCTCATTCTTTTTCATAGCTGCTTGCACAGATCCAGCAAAGACTTCAACCGCTTTTCATTCCAAACTACGGGGTCTACAGCCCCAGCACGCCTCACGGCAGAGCCATCGCCCCTTCCGAAGGAAGAGGGAACAACGCACAGCCGCTCAGGGCTTTCCCAGCATCTGCGCCACGGCGCGCTGAGCCTGCACGCTGATGAGCTGGGCCCGGTACCGCGCGCTCGCATGCAGATCGCTGTTGAGCTCGCTGTCATCTATCTTCACGGCCGCCGCCGACGCGGGCGTGAAGCTCTGGTTGAGCGCAGCCTCCAGTTGCGCATGGCGAAACACCGACAGCCCGGCCCCCGTCACCGCCACGCGCACGCCCTGCGCGGTCTGGGCCACAAACACCCCCACCAGCGCAAAGCGCGAGGCCGGCTGCTTGAACTTGAGATAGGCCGCGGCCTTGGGCACGGGAAAGCGCACGGCCGTGATGAGTTCGCCCTCTTGCAGCGCCGTGGTGTACATGCCTTGAAAGAAATCGTCGCCGGCGATTTCCCGCCGGTCGGTCACCACCGTGGCCCCCAGGCCCAGCACGGCGCTGGGATAGCAGGCCGCAGGGTCGTTGTTGGCCAGAGACCCGCCCAGCGTGCCGCGCGCGCGCACCTGGCGGTCGCCTATGCCGGCGGCAAGCTGGGCCAGCGCCGGAATCGCGGCCTGTACCTCGGAGCTGGCAGCCACATCGGCATGGCGCGTCATGGCGCCGATTTCGACCTGATTGCCGCCGACGCGTATGCCCGCGAGTTCGGCAATGCCGTTGAGGTCCACGATGGCGCCGGGCTGCGCCAGCCTCAGCCTCATCGAGGGAATCAGGCTCTGGCCGCCAGCCAGGAACTGGCCGCTGGCGGCCGTGGCCTCGCTGCGGGTGCCGGGCTTGGAATAGCTAAAGGCGTACATATTCTGTCTCCTTCGTTCAGCCGCGCACAGCGTCTATGGCCTGCCACACGCGGTGCGGGCTGGCCGGCATGTCCAGGTCCTTGACGCCCAGCGGATGCAGGGCATCGAGCACGGCGTTGATCACCGCGGGCGGCGAGCCAATGGCTCCGGCCTCGCCGCAGCCCTTGGTGCCCAGCGGGTTGTGGGTGCAGGGCGTGCACACCGTGCCCAGCTTGAAGTCGGGCAGGTCGTCGGCGCGCGGCAGCGCATAGTCCATGAAGCTGCCGGTCAGCAGCTGGCCCGAATCGCGGTCGTAGACGCAGTTCTCCAGCAGCGCCTGGCCTATGCCCTGGGCCAGTCCGCCATGGACCTGGCCTTCGACGATCATGGGGTTGATGATGGTGCCGAAGTCGTCCACGGCGCTGAAGCGGTCCACGCGCACGGCCCCCGTGGCCGGGTCCAGCTCCACCTCGCATATATAAGTGCCCGCGGGGAAGGTGAAATTGGTCGGATCGTAGAACGCGGTTTCGTCCAGCCCGGGCTCGAGCTTGTCCAGCGGATAGTTGTGCGGCACATAGGCCGTGAGCGCGATCTGCGCAAACGGCAGCTTCTTGTCCGTGCCGCGCACCGTGAACTCTCCCCCCGCAAAGTCGATATCGCTGTCGCTGGCCTCCAGCAGGTGGGCCGCGATCTTCTTGGCCTTGGCCTCGATCTTGTCCAGCGCCTTCATGATGGCCGCACCGCCCACGCTGATGGAGCGCGAGCCGTAAGTGCCCATGCCGAAAGGCACGCGGCCCGTGTCGCCGTGCACGATCTCCACGTGCTCTATGGGAATGCCCAGGCGCGCCGCGACCACCTGCGCAAAAGTCGTCTCATGGCCCTGGCCGTGGCTGTGCGAGCCCGTGAACACCGTCACGCTGCCCGTGGGATGCACTCGCACCTCGCCGCATTCGAACAGGCCGGCACGTGCGCCTAAAGCACCCGCAATATTGCTGGGCGCCAGGCCGCAGGCCTCGATATAGCTGCTGTAGCCGAGACCGCGCCTGAGTCCCTTGGCCTCGCTGGCCGCACGGCGCGCGGCAAAGCCCGCCACATCGGCCAGCTGCTCGGCCTGGTCCATGCAGGCCCGGTAGTCCCCCACGTCGTATTGCAGGGCCACCGGCGTCTGATAGGGGAAGCTGGTGACGAAGTTGCGGCGCCGGATTTCGGCCTGCGACAGATTCATGTCCCAGGCGCAACGGCTGACCAGGCGCTCCAGCAGATAGGTGGCCTCGGGCCGACCCGCGCCGCGATAGGCATCGACGGGCGAGGTATGGGTGAACCAGGCATCGACCTCGATATAGATCTGCGGCGTGGTGTACTGGCCCGCGAGCAGCGTGGCATACAGAATGGTGGGCACGGCGCTCGCGAATGTGGACAGATAGGCGCCCAGATTGGCGTCGGTGTGCACGCGCAGCGCGAGGAACTTGCCGTTGGCGTCCATGGCCATCTCGGCATGGCTCACATGGTCGCGGCCATGGGCATCGGTCAGAAAGGACTCGCTGCGGTCGGCCGTCCACTTGATGTTGCGGTTGAGTTTTTTGGCGGCCCAGGTCAGGCAGACGTCCTCGGCATAGAGGAAGATCTTGGAGCCGAAGCCGCCGCCCACGTCGGGTGCGATCACGCGCACCTTGCTCTCGGGCAGGCCCATGACGAAGGCCGTCATCAGCAGCCGCTCCACATGCGGGTTCTGGTTGGCCACGTACAAGGTGTACTCGTCCATGGCGCGGTTGTAGCTGCCTATCGCCACGCGCGGCTCCATGGCGTTGGGAATCAGGCGGTTGTTGACCAGGTCCAGCCGCGTGACATGGGCCGCGCCGGCAAACACGGCGTCCACGGCCGACTTGTCGCCTATGGCCCATTTGTAGCAATGGTTGTCGGGGGCGATGTCATGCACCACGGCACCCGGCTTTTTGCTGCCCGCCGCGTCGACCACGTTCACCACTGCGGGCCGCACCTGGTAATCGACCTCCACCAGCTCGGCCGCATCGCGCGCCTGCTGCAACGTCTCGGCCACCACCATGGCCACCTGGTCGCCCACATAGCGCACGGTGTCCAGCGCCAGAATCGGGTGCGGCGGCTCCTTCATGGGCTCGCCGTTGGTGGATGTGATCAGCCAGCCGCAGGGCAGGCCGTTGATCTTGTCGGCCGCCACATCGGCGCCCGTGAGCACGCCGATCACGCCCGGGGCTGCCTTGGCCGCGGCGGTGTTGACGCTGCGCAGCCCCGCATGCGCATGCGGCGAGCGCACAAAGACCGCATAGGCCTGAGCCCC
>JAFAIY010000531.1 GCA_019236485.1 Comamonas sp.
TGCAGCGCGCGCTGCTGCGCGAGCTGGGTCCCTATGGCCTTGGCCTGGTGCACCAGGGTCTGGACCTGGGTCAGCGCATAGCGCGAGGTGGAGCCGACTTCGGCGCGGCGCTTGAAGATGCGCAGCGACTCCTCGCGGCTGGCGATGGTGCGCTCGGTCAGCTCCAGGCGCTCGTCCAGGCTGCGCAGCGCCAGATAGCTTTGCGCGACCTGCTTGACGAGGCTGGCCTGTACCGCGTGCTGCGTGGCGTCGAGCGCCAGATAGTTGCCCAGGGCGGCATCGCTGAGGCTTTTGACGCGCCCCCAGAGATCGAGCTCCCAACTGCTGAGCCCGATGAAGACCTCCTGGTCGCTGGCGATCACGGAGCGGCCAGTCGCATTGAGGTCGCCGGGCACGCGGGCTCTGCCATGGCTGCTGCCCAGGCCTATGGCCGGCAGGCGGTTGGCGTTCTGGATGTTGTAGGCGGCCTGAGCCTCCTGCACGCGCAGCAGGGCCAGGCGCTGGTCCTGGTTGTGGGCCAGCGCTGCGCGGATCAGCTCCTGCAGGGCCGGGTCCAGATAGAAGTCCTGCCAGGCAATGGCTGCGGCCGGTGTCGATGCGATGGTGGCCGGCTGGCTGTCCGGCTGCGCCGGCCATTGGCCGGGCAGCATCTGGGTCTGAGGCTGCAGCAGCGGCACGCCGGGGCTGCAGGCCGCGAGCGCGGCCAGCAGCAGGGCGGAGGTCAGCAGGCGCGGCAGCGCGGAGGGGGATTGGTGTGTGCTAGGTGCGAAGTGCTGGGCCATGAATGCAGAACATGCAAGCCTGAAAGCCCTAGCTCCCGGCGCCTGCATGATGTGTATCAAATGCAAGCACCAGTATGGTTGGTGCACCTCAAGCGCAGGTTGACCCATATCAATCAACCGGACCAGGGGCCGGAAACGACAAAGCCCCGCAAGCGGGGCCTTGTTCGGTGCGTGCGGGCCGTATCAGCCGCCGCGGCGCATCATGTCGAAGAACTCGATATTGTTCTTCGTGGCCTTCATGTTCTTGATCATGAGTTCCATGGACTCGATCTCGTCCATGTTGTACATGAACTGGCGCAGGATGCGGGTCTTCTGCAGGATCTCGGGCGCCAGCAGCAGCTCTTCGCGGCGCGTGCCGCTCTTGTTGAGCTCGATGGCCGGGAACACGCGCTTCTCGTAGAGGCGGCGGTTCAGGTGCAGTTCGCTGTTGCCCGTGCCCTTGAATTCTTCAAAGATCACTTCGTCCATGCGGCTGCCGGTATCGACCAGGGCCGTGGCGATGATGGTCAGCGAGCCGCCTTCTTCCACGTTGCGGGCCGCGCCGAAGAAGCGCTTGGGGCGCTGCAGCGCGTTGGAGTCCACACCGCCCGACAGCACCTTGCCCGACGAGGGCACGACGTTATTGTAGGCGCGGGCCAGACGCGTGATGGAGTCCAGCAGGATGACCACGTCCTTGCCCAGTTCCACCAGGCGCTTGGCGCGCTCGATCACCATCTCGGCCACATGCACGTGGCGCGTGGCGGGCTCGTCGAAGGTGGAGGCAATGATCTCGCCCTTGACCGAGCGCTGCATTTCCGTCACTTCCTCGGGGCGCTCGTCCACCAGCAGCACCATCAGGTGCACATCGGGCTGGTTGGCGGTGATGGCGTGGGCGATGCTCTGCATCATCATGGTCTTGCCGCTCTTGGGCGGAGCCACGATCAACGCACGCTGGCCGCGGCCAATGGGGGCGATGATGTCGATGATGCGACCGGTGATGTTCTCTTCACCCTTGATGTCGCGCTCCAGCTTCATCTGCTCCTTGGGGAACAGAGGGGTGAGGTTTTCGAACATCACCTTGTGCTTGTTCTGCTCGGGAGGGCCGCCGTTGACCTTGTCGAGCTTGGTCAGAGCGAAGTAGCGCTCGCCATCCTTGGGGATGCGCACTTCGCCTTCGATCATGTCGCCGGTATGCAGATTGAAGCGGCGTACCTGGCTGGGCGAGATATAGATGTCGTCCGTGCTGGCCGTGTAGCTGGTATCGGGGCTGCGCAGGAAGCCGAAACCGTCGGGCAGGATCTCGAGTACGCCGTCGGCAAACACTTGTTCGCCGGCCTTGGCGCGCTTCTTGATGATGGCGAACATCAGTTCCTGCTTGCGCATGCGACCGACGTTTTCGATCTCAAGCGCTTCGGCCTGCTTCAAGACTTCAGACACGTGCAGTGCCTTGAGTTCATTAAGGTGCATGAAATGACTCCAAGCGTGGAGTGAGGAATAAGCAGAGGGGGAGGCGTTGGGCCTGACGAGACACTGTGAAAGTGGGCAGGCTTGCCTGGAGAAAACTCAGCGCGGTCCCATGCGGAGGCCGGCGATCTGCACATTATGACAGGAAAAGCGGCGCAGCTTGCAAGGAATTTCGGAGGGGTCGGCCTGCGCTGGCTGCCCGCGGGCAGCGAAAAATACAAGGCCTGGAGCCGGCGCGGACGGGGCCTTGCGCAAGGCCTCGTCCGTGAACGCGATCAGAGGTGCTGGTCGAGGAAGGCCGACAGCTGGGTCTTGTTCAGTGCGCCGACCTTGGTGGCGGCCAGCTGGCCGTCCTTGAACAGCATCAGCGTGGGGATGCCGCGGATGCCGAACTTGGCGGGGATCTCGCGGTTTTCGTCCACGTTCATCTTGGCGATCTGCACCTTGCCTTTGTAGGTTTCGGCAGTTTCGTCCAAGATGGGGGCAATCATCTTGCAGGGGCCGCACCATTCAGCCCAGTAATCCACGAGAACCGTGGTGCCGGGTTGCAATACGTCAGATTCAAAGCTTGCATCAGTGATGTGCTTGATCAATTCGCTAGCCATTTGTAGTCCTGGATTTTTCTTAAATCAAAAAGAAGGGCGGTGGAATATCCGCCTTGTCATTTCATTGTGACAGAAACTCATCTCCTGGCGTGCAGTGTGGATGGTTGTTTGCTGCTATGGCGTCAATAGTGCCTGCCTTATCGCCGAAATGGTGGCGGTGGTATTCTGCGCAGCCTTTGGCGGCCCCGGGATCGGTTTCCGGCGGGCCGCGTGTTGAACGGGATATAGAACTATGAGTTTTTCGGAGCCTTTGGCGGCCGATTCGGTATTGGCCTGCGATGTGGTCGTGGTGGGTGCGGGCCCTGCGGGTCTGATGGTGGCTGAGCAGCTGGCGCAGGCCGGCCTGAGCGTGCATGTGTTCGAGACCAAGGCCTCGGCGGCGCGCAAATTCCTGCTGGCCGGCAAAGGGGGGCTGAATCTCACCCATTCCGAAGATTTCTCCAGCTTTGTCGGCCGCTATGGCGCGCGCAGCGCCGAGCTCCAGCCCTGGCTGCAGCACTGGGGCGCGCAGCAGCTGCGTGACTGGGTCAAGGGCCTGGGCTTCGAGACCTTTGTCGGCACTTCGGGGCGGGTGTTTCCGACCGACATGAAAGCTGCGCCGCTGCTGCGGGCCTGGCTGGCGCGGCTCAGGTCGCAGGGCGTGATATTCCATATGCGCCATCGCTGGCTGGGCTGGTCGGTCGACCAGCAGCCCGTGTTCCAGCATGAGCAGGCCTTGCTCAAGGTGGCGCCCAAGGCTCTGGTGCTGGCGACGGGCGGCGGCAGCTGGGCCAGGCTGGGCTCCGATGGCGCCTGGGTGCCGCTGCTGCAGGCGCGGGGCGTGGAGCTGGCGCCGCTGCAGGCGGCCAACTGCGGCTTCGATGTGGGCTGGGGCGACGGCCGCGCACCGGGCTGGAGCGAGATCTTTGCCCAGCGCTTTGCGGGCCAGCCGTTCAAGTCGGTGGCACTCAGGTTCGAGGACGGCCAGGGTGCAAGCTTTGCGCGCCAGGGCGAGTTCGTCGCGACCCAGGCTGGTGTCGAGGGCAGCCTGATCTATGCGGTCTCTGCCATGCTGCGCGACTGCATCGCCAGCCAGGGCCAGGCCAGGTTCGAGCTGGACCTGCTGCCGCAGCTCGACGCCGAGCGCGTGCGGCAGGAGGTCATGCGGCCGCGCGGCTCGCGCAGCCTCAGCAGCCATCTCAAAAGCCGGCTGGGACTGGACGGCATCAAGGCAGGACTGCTGTACGAGGTGCTGGGCAAGGACGGCATGGCCGATACGCAGCGCCTTGCCGCCACGATCAAGGCCGTGCCCCTGACCGTGATTGCACCGCGCCCCATGGACGAAGCCATCAGTACCGCGGGCGGCGTGCGCCTCGAGGCTCTGGACGGGCAGGGGATGTGCAAGGCATTGCCCGGCGTGTTCTGCGCGGGCGAGATGCTGGACTGGGAGGCGCCTACGGGCGGCTATCTGCTGACGGCCTGCATGTCTTCGGGCGTGCAGGCGGCTCAGGGTGTGCTGGCCTATCTGCGGGGTCTGGAGTAAGCAAGGTCGGCAACGGCGCCCCTGAGCACATCATGGGCGCCGTTGCCGCAGTCACAAATGCCGTGCAGGCCCAAGGCCTGCGGATGTGGCAGACCCTAGGGCCGCCGTATGCACAGCGACGCAACCGGCTGGCGCCGGTTTGAGATTCGATCTGGTAGGGCAGGAGTGTCACAGGGAGGTGACAACAACAGCTTGGAGAGAGCTTCCGACAGGAGCAAGCCTGAGCTTGCATCGGAAGGTGACGAGCCTTACCCCCGGCACTGGTTTCACAGTTAGGGCTGCTTGGTTCCCCACCTGACCCGGTTGGCCGCTTCCCCATGCGAGGAGGCCCGTCGCTGCCGATTATA